>JAUWLH010000209.1 GCA_030613835.1 Candidatus Bathyarchaeota archaeon
CATGTACGGTGAGGCGGCTCTTTCACCCTCCAGCCCCGTGGTTATTGGTACTCCTACGATGGTTGATGTTGTGAAACTAAACCAGTTTGATTACATGGTGCCTGGGATGTTCAGCTTCGCGGCCATCTTCATCAGTATGATCGTGGCCCAGGTGTTCACCGAGGAGAGGGCATCTGGAATCCTCAGCAGGATAGCCGTCACCCCAACCACGTCATCTGATATATTCATGGGGCAGATCTGCACCAGCATGATTACGGGCGTCGTGCAGGTGTTGGTGGTGTTAGGCTAATCTTACATGATGGGCTTCAGGCCGATGGGCGGTATACCAGGAACGATAGTGGCTGTAGTCTCTGTGCTCTTGCTGGTGCTAACTAACGTAGGACTTGGCCTAATCACTGCTACAATAGCCAAGACGAGTGAGGCGGCCACGGGCATGGTGTTCATATTCATCCTTCCCCAGATGTTCTTGGGAAGCTTTGTTCCAGCACCCGAGTCAGTGTCCAGGTTCATTCCCAGCTACTATGTGACCGAGACCCTCACGAATGTGTTCCTGAGAGGCGCTGAAGTAACCTCCTCTGCAGTGCTCTGTAACTTGGCGGTGCTGGCGGCTTTTGGGGTTGTGGTAGTTGGATTGGGCGTCGCCCTTTTCAGCCGATACGGTCGAAAATAGCCTCATTTTTAACTTTATTTTCCCTTTTTCTTGTTGTTAAATACTTTTTTCGAGCCCGTGGTATGAATGCCCTTCAAATAACCCGCAGTGTTTTTTGGTACTGTATGATTTTTCAAAGGTTTCAAGTGGTTACTGGCCCCGACAGGGAGATAGAAGTGAACCTGAGCGGTGAGGCATTCGTGAAGGTCATGGATCGTATTAATTTTAACAAGTATCAGGTGGGCGAAGATCATGAGTACCACGGCGAAAGGGGAAAGGTAACGCAAGTGAAGATCAAGGTACCTTTTCTAGGAAGATGGTTTATAATAGTAGACTCGGGGGATGGACCCGAGGTATCTGTTGAATGGCGTCTATTAGATTAGGTAATCAGCAGACTCCATGCTTCTCCTTGGGGACTCCTATGCTCCTCTCATTTCTTCGCTCCTCCCATGTTTTGTATGGCTCGTCAAGCCGCTCCTTCCAGCTGACATAGTCCTCCTTGTAGAGATCGGCCTTGATGTAAGGCTGATTCACTGGGGCCAGTATGTACTCCCGTTTCTCGTCGTGGGGCTCCTCGTTGAACAGTGCCCTCCCTCGCTTGTTCCAGTTATCCAGGGTGTTTGCCATCTGAGGCATATTCTCGCTGGGGATGCTCAACGTCACATGGTTTGGGTTCAATGCCATGACGCTGAAAACGCCGAAGCAACCCAGGGTATACCGAGGCTCACCTGTCATGTATGCTTCTGCCCAGCTGCTTGAGCAGGTGCCGGGGCCAGTCCTGCTCTTGGGTGTGATGCCGCTGTTCCATTGGAGTGCCCTCGACGCGTACATCATTTGCTTTGGGTTACCGAAGAGGACCACGATGTCGGGGTCGAAGGGGCAGTCGCTTAATGGAGCAATAGCTAGGTACCTGTAGACGTTGGGGATGATGGTGTAATCGTTGACCAGGTTTCTAATTGACGCGGCCTTTGTGCCATATATCCTGGGCTCCGCCTTCATGCCACCTGTTGGCGGCCTCATGCTGTTCCACGCGCCGTGCTCGGTGCCCTTTATAATCGGTGCGAGCCCAACATAGCCGTCCCCGTTGCAGACAGGGGCCTCACCCACGACTGGCCTGCTCTTGGTGCCGTCAAGGATATATGTCTCAAGCCTGAACCTGCTCCGCATCATGAACTGGCAGTGCATCAGTCTAAGGGGGCCACCGTAGATGTGCTCCTCTAGGTGTGGGGGTAGTGTGCCGTCCGGGTACCACGCTATGGCGACAGGGTCACCGTACAGTTCAAGGGTATCAACGAGGATCTCCGCTTGTTTTGCGGGAGGGTAACCCATCCAGTCACGGTCATAGACAGACCAATCATAATCAACCATGACAGCATTATTGGATGAAATGTATTAAAAAACTTGGATCAACGGCTCCATTGACCTGTTATATTGCCTCAATCTGGGCAGGTGATTAGTTTTCACCGCTCTACATGACTATATACACGGTCGTTGAACGAGCCAATAGAGATCAATGATGACATTAAAATGAATGGAACCGAAAAAGAGCTCTCAGGTTTAATAACTAGACCTTCCGGTTTTTTACAACCTCTGAGAGTTCCCTGGCGATAGTCGCGGTCTCATCTAACCGGTACTCTTGGCGATCATACCCGAGGGTCTCACGCATGATCTTCGCCGCCTTGTCCGTCAACACCAGCGTCCCATCCGACTTTATCTTTTCGATCCCGTCGAACTTTGCGCCGTCCTCGTTAATCTGGATCGCCTCTTTCAGTGTCAATCCTTCGGGAACAACAACGTCAACCGAGTCGTAGGACAGCCTAACCGGGTACCCGCCCTGCAACCCATGTGGTCCGGATGCGTGTAATAGCTCCCTCTTGTCGAAATAGATAGCCAGGACGTTCCTCAGGAAACATGACGCGGTTGCCTGCTGTGGTGGTGGGCCAGTCCACCCTGTCGCGCCCGTACCCCTGCTCCGTGCCTCCATCACTAGCGGCCCAAGCTTCTCCTTGGGGAACAAATCAGTTACGTCCCTGTTGTCCGCGAAGATCCTGACCCAGTAAGGTGCCTTCATCCCCGTTGTCACAACGGAGTGGTGGCCCACAAAGGACACATCGACCGTCTGCATGGGGACCTTGAGCTTCTCGGCTACCACCATCTTGATCGGCGGGATAAGCAGCGCTGTGTTTCCTCCCCCAATCGTTGGGGCTAAGCCAACCTTGCCCAGCACTGGATTTACCCCGTCGGGGAACGAGCAGTTGACGACCCTGGTATCGATCTTGGACTTTTTCACTGCCTGCATGAGGCTATGGGTCAGCGAGAGGTGCATGGGGACCCATGGACCTGAGCCTGTCTTGTCTAATTCAAGGTAGACCTCGGCGGGCAGCGTGTGCCGTACCCACCATGACATCAGGCTTGTCACGTTACATATTACAGTCGGCCTCTCCCTCTGCAGTATCTCCACTGTTTCATCGATATCATACAGGTTCATGGGCGTAAAGCTTGTATCTGGGTAGAACCCCTGTTGGGCTGCTCCGAATATCGCGTCCCTCGTCTTAACAAGCCCGATATCCTTGTTGACGTCAGCTGACACTATCCTGCTGATACCAGTGACCCTTGTCAGAAACTGTAGAATGTGGAACCCTAGGTCCCCAAGACCAATAACCAGAATACTTCCCGCCATTACACCACAACCATAAACTCATACATTGCTTTGAGTTTCATATCATCTCGTTTTGTATCTTAAAAAACATCGGACAAGTGTTGACCACACCGCGAATTTAACT
>JAUWLH010000073.1 GCA_030613835.1 Candidatus Bathyarchaeota archaeon
GTTCCCGGCGAAATCCTTGACTCGGTCAAGCATCTCGTCCAGTTCCGCTTGGTCAGATGCTATAATTGCGGGTAGTACCTCTTTGTTTAGGGCCGCCATTTCTGGTTCAAGGGTTATGAGGTTCTTTATTAAACCTTATTCACACAGGACACGTTTTTTGTCACCCATATTCTACCATTATCTCATATAATGGTGACATTGGTTTCTTATTTAATCTATGAAAAATGTCTTGGTACAGTACATACTCTTATAAATTTACTAAAATAATGTTACAGTCAGTTGATAATTCATAAACTAGAACAAATTAAATCCAAAAAACATTCAAACGGATTAAATAGAAATAGTATTCCAAACATTATTAACTTTAAAATAACCATTTACACTTCACATATTACTACTCAGAGAGGATAATCATGACAGGTGAACGCCCGCTTAGGATACTCCACGTAGACGATGAAGAAAACCAATTGGAGTTAACCAAGCTATTCCTTGAGCAGATCGACGAAGGCCTCAAGGTAAGATCTGTTCTATCCCCAGAAGAGGCCCTGAGGCTACAGGGTGAGGACTCCTTCGACTGCATAATAAGCGATTACAAGATGCTAAGCATGAACGGAATCGAGCTTGCTCAGAAATTACGTGAAAAGAGCAACATCCCCTTCATCCTCTACACTGGACAGGGAAGCGAGGAGGTTGCCGAGAAAGCATTCAATGCTGGAATCGATGATTACCTCCGAAAAGAGGGCGAGCCAACCCACTTCCAAGTACTGGCCAAGAGGATCAGGCACACGGTGGAGAAGCACCGCACTGACGAGCTCTACAAGAAGGTCATCGAGGAGAGCAGGGACGCAATCGTCATACTGAAGGACAACAAGATCCAGTTCCTGAACAAATCAGCCTGCAAGCTGATCGGCGTAGAAGAGATGGAAAGCCTTATCGGAAGGGACATCTTGGATTTCTTCATCGACGCCAAGGACCAGCTAATCCCACCAGCTGACGGGTCAAGCTATGTCTTCGAGGTGGATTTCAGGGCCGAGAACGGAGCCATCAGGGGAGGAGAGGTCACGCTGAGCAAGACCACCTACCACGGCGAGGAAGCGCACCTTGTCTTTATCAGAGATATCACGGAGAAAAAGAGAAACGCCGAGCGCCTTGATGCGATATACCAGCAGGCCGTGTGGCTAAGCTCGGCCGTAACCATCCAGGAGGTATCTGAAAAGACACTGGATATCATGGAGACCATCTTTGGGTCTCAGACAATTACGTTCCACATCGTCGAGGGCTCACAGTTAAAGACCTTGGGGATGAGGGGAGCCCAGTACCTTGACCTCACAATGCCCATCCTCGGGAAAGGTGTCACGACAAAGGCTGTGAGAGAGGCGAAGAGCATCCTTGTCCCAGACACATCAAAGACACCGGAATTCGTCAGGGGGCCCACTGATGCAAAATCAGAACTCGCCGTACCTGCTGTGCTCGACGGGGAAACATTGGCCGTACTAAACGTCGAGAGCTTGAAGCTGAACGATTTCACAGAGGAGGACAGAAAACTATTGGAAACCCTCGCGTATCATGTCGCTTTCACCTTCAACAGGATAAAAAGGCATGACAAGGAGGCCATTGAAGAGGAGGAAAAGAGCAGGAAGCTCAACTATGCGTTAGGCCGCCTGGACCACGCGGAGAAAGTGATTACCATGGTCAAGGGGGAGCTGCAGAAAAACCTTCTAAGCATTATCAACGCCAGCCTGTTGCTCCGCAACCAACCCGAGTTGATGCCACAGATAGCGGATAGCATCAATGCAAACGCTGAAATCGCCCAACAGGTCTCTGAGAGGATACGCGAGACAGTTTCCAGCAATACCCTGGGCGACGGCTTAATCGAGGTCAACCAGCTCATGAGGAAGGTCCTTGATGAGACCTTCCTGCCGAGAAACATCAGAGTCAAGACCCAGTACGACGAGGCCCTTCTGATAGTGGAGATAGACGAGAACAGCTTCACCAAGGTCCTCAGGAACCTACTGAACAACGCTATAGAGGCAATGCCGGGAGGAGGAACCCTGTCCTTGAAGGTTACATCACTCTACGACGTCGCGATCGAGGTGAGGGACACGGGCGGGGGAATACACGAACGGGCCATGAACAAGCTATTCCAGCCATTCAACACCACAAAACAGGGACACAGCGGACTTGGACTGGCTTTCTGCAAAAACATTATAGAATCCAACGACGGCTCGTTGGAGATGAGTGAGACAAGCGACAAGGGCACGACCTTTATCCTGAAGCTGCCACTGAGAAAAAAAGTATAAAAGATCCTTATTTTCTGTTTCCCGTGGAGTTACATAGAGCCCTTGGATAACACCCTCGGCTCCCACTCCTCTCTCAAGATACTATACAGCTTGCCGTCGTTGAACTTACCCTGCGAGAAGAACACCTTTCGCCTTACCCCCTCGAATGTGAAGCCCGCCTTCTCAAGGACCTTGATAGACGGGGCGTTCTCCGGGTTGGTCTCGGCCTGGACCCTGACGATATTCTTGGACAGGAACAGGTAATCCACCATAATCTCCACGGCCTCGGTGCAGTAGCCCTTCCCCCTGAAATCAGGATGTATGATATACCCGATGAACTGGTGCGCCGCGTCTGGCCCAGTGATAACCTGCCCCACGGGGTCCCCGGCCTTTTCCTCGATGACCCACCACGAGTTGCTGTTCTCTTGGATGAACCACTTCTCAATGGCGTCCCTGCCAGTGACCTCCATGGGCTCGTACGGACCGGTATACTCGATGTCGTTGTTCCACTCGGTGAACCAGTCCAGATCGGTCGACTCCAAGGGTCGGACATTAACGTTCTTTCCCTTTAGCATGATTGATCAATGGTGATTGATCTGCTGATAGGTGTTTCTGGTGGTTAATATTATCAATTCGAGGGGTGACTCTGTTCCATGTCTAAGGGTAGGGAGTACAGGAGCCTAGTCATCAGGGACGCCATGATAGTCAACGGAAAAGGGACACCACCATACGGCCCATGCGATATCCTGGTTGAGAACGGCAAGATCAAGCAGATCCAGAACGTGGACTCCATCAGCCTCGCGCGTTACAAAAACAAGAGGCCTGAGGCGGACCACGTGATTGAGGCGAAGGGGATGTACGTGACCCCGGGGCTCGTTGATATGCACGTTCACATCAACATCGTCGACGACAAATGCGGCCCCAAGGGAACCGAGTACGCATACAACCTGTTCCTAGCCCACGGTATCACAACCATCCGCACATGCGGGTTCAACACCGACGAGAAACTCCTTGAACACAAGAGGCTCAGCGAGAGGAACGAGATAACCGCGCCACGTATCGTGGTTCTTGGATCGTGGCCAGTGGAGGTCCACTCGGTCGAGGAGGCCAGGATAGCGGTCAGGAAGTTGAAGGAGATGGGCGTGGACGGCATCAAGTCGATCCCGAGGCCCCACGTCACATCAGAGATGATCGAGGCCATGGCCGATGAGGTCAGGAAGGTAGGTCTGCCAGCGGGGATAGCGATTCATCACCCCGTGAACTGCGATCTTGACGCGGTGATCTCAAGCAACGCGGCGAAGGAGATGCTGACCATTGAACACACCTACGGGATACCCCAGGCGGCGATACCGGGGACTCAGTCGTTCCCGCCAGGCTACAACTACGCCAACGAGGTGGACAGGTTCAGGATGAGCGGATACATCTGGACAGAGGCTGCCAAGTACCACGATAGGGTCAAGGCCGTGTTTGATACGCTTCTTGAGAACAAGACCGTCTGGGACCCAACAATGGTGGTTTACGAAGGCCACAGGGACTACCAGCGAGTCAAGTCCCTGCCGTGGCACGAGAGATACACGGTGAGGCAGTTATGGGAGGCTTACAGCCCCAGCCCCGGCAGGCACGCTACCCACTTCTTCAACTGGAAGACCAGCGACGAGATCGCGTGGAAGCAGAAGTACAGGATATGGATGGAATGGGTCAAGTACTTCTTCGACAACGGGGGGACCTTGGTTGCGGGCAGCGACACGGCGTTCATCTACGCCCTGTTCGGGTTCGCTCTCATCAGGGAGCTTGAGCTCTACCAAGAGGCGGGCATACACCCGATTGATGTCATCCAGATCGCAACCACTAACGCCCACAAGAGTCTTAGGGACGAGGACAGGGCCCACGGTCTCAGGCAGGGAGCGCCAGCCGATATCGCCATCATCGACGGGAACCCACTGGACAACTTCAAGGTGATGTACGGCACAGGCGTCAACATCTACGGCGAGGACGGGAAGACGGTGACACCAGGCGGAGGCGTCCGCTGGACCATTAAGGGCGGCGTGGTCTTTGACTGCAAGGAACTTCTCAAGGATGTGGCCGAGTACGTAGAGTCACAGGGTCCGAAGAAACCCTAGACCTCATCAGCAGTCAGGAAGCCGATACCAACTCCCTTCACCTTTACTCTGATAAATGAGCCCAGTGGGGCATCTGTTTTTACCGCTACAGTCTTGTACACATAGTTGCGCCCCACCTTCGTGTCATTTTTTCCTTTCTCGGTTAACAAGATCTCTCCCTCCCAGCCGAGCCATCTCTTGCCGACTTCAACGGCAAGCTCCTTCCAGAGCTTGGTCATCCTACGTGAGCGCTGCTTGGTATCGCGACCGTGGAGCCTTCCTGGCATCTTGGCTGCGTCCGTTCCGGGCCTCTCCCAGAACCTGTTGATGTTTAGGACATCGGGCCTGAGCCATGTGATGAGGTCGAGGGAGTCCTGGAACTGTTCCTCGGTCTCCCCAGGGAAGCCGCATATGATATCGGTGCTGATCCCTATCTCGGGGTACGCCTTCCTCAACCTGTTCGCTACCTCCTTGAAGTCCTGGACCGTGTACTTCCTCCTCATGGCACGCAGGATCTCGTCGTTTCCCGCCTGAATGGGTATGTGGATGAACTTGTACATCTTCTCGTGGGAGAGGGACTCTATCAGATCGTCCATCACCTCGTCGAGGCTGTTGGGAGTGGTCATGCCTACTCTGACCCTGAAATCACCCCCCACGGAGGTGATCATGTTCAATAGCCCGGGGAGCCTGACCCCGTCGTGGTTGTAAAGGGCGGTGTCCTCCGCCGTGACCCAGACCTCACTGCACCCATCGGCAATGGCCTCCGTAATGTCCTTGATTATCTTTTCCGCCGGGAAGCTGTAGAGGTGCCCCCTGGCGAACTTTACGATACAGTAACTGCAGTTTCCCAGGCAGCCCGTGCTGATAGGGGCTATGTGGACGAGGCTGTTGGCCCTGACCCTCGGGAGGCAGGTCCTGTCCGTGGGTTCGCCGTCGATATAGCTCACCTTCTCGCCGTTGAGCGTATGATGAACCGCCTCGGCTATACGCTCTATGTCATCTGGTCCGACCATGCTTGCAGAGGGAACCAGCTGGTTGACCTGACTGTTCATGGACTTTGGCATGCAGCCCGCCACGATGAGGGGTTTTCCCGATGCCTCCAGCTCCCTGAGCTCCCTTGAGACCTTCTGTTCTGTGGGCGTCTTCACGACACATGTGACAATGATGTTGATATCGGCCTCTTCTGGGGTGTCGACCAGTGTGTGCCCGTCCTCGATGAGTATGCCTTTCACTATCTCTGCATCAGCTGTGTTTGCGCTGCATCCATAGGATTTTATGTGTACTTTGGGCATCGAGGGTCCTCCTTTTTGTGGATTTGGTGTTTATTAAACGGTGCGGGAGGAGGATGTATATAAAGTAAATACCATCACCCATCCGATGTGGGGTGGGGTGAGTGAAATTAAATATAAATGGTGGGGTGTTTTTCGGCATTGAACCGTTGTAATATCCAGCATATTTTCAAATGAATTACATCACGCTTTTAACTTGTTTATGACATATTGAGAATTCATCTGGTTGGAGATAACAAACAGTTACTTTCATCAGATGAGAATATTACAAGTTACTCTCTTTTCATGAGGATATTTAACATCATCAATACAAACCAGCATGTCGGTAATACGGGAGATGTTATTAGATTTGTCATATATTACTCGGTTAGCGCCGATACACACAACTTATTGAGACAAACAGGTTGTATGTAAGACATTACACGTTGGGGCTAAATTGGGGGAGGAAAAAGAGACATGGTATTAGTTGAGAAAGCACGAAGCTTTGCTCATTCAGAATTGTTGCAGGACACTTACAAGTTTTTGTGGGGATCAAAGGTTAAGCCCGTACTGGACCTAACGGGAATAATCAAGGGGGTAATGGCACTGGAAGATATGGATTTGTACAACATGGAAGACAACGTCGGCAGAGCCACGACAAATATCGACCTTGGTGTAGAGCTCTACGACATGGAAGCGGACTGGGACTAACCCTAACGCAGCCTTTTCATTACGTTCTTGGTGAACCACTCGCCGAACCTGGTGTGTGATCCACCAACCCTAGTATGACCCAGCCTGATCGCCTTAATTACATCCAGGTAATCAGTGGACTCGGATTCAACAATTGTGTAGGACCTTCCCACGGTCTCTGGTATATGCGAGTCACTTCCCCCCGTGGCGGGCAGCCCCAACCTGTCAGCCAGCTTCTGGTTCAAGCTGCATATTACACCGTAAGGAACCTGGGCGCTGTTAGCCACCTCGATAGCATCAAGGTTAGCGGACTCAACCTGACGCATCTGGGGCCAGCTTCGGGGAAACCCGTATGGATGCGCCAGTATGGCGGTGGCCCCCTGGTCATGGATGAGGTCAACGGTCTCGGGAAGGCTCAGGCCAGGTGGGACGATCTCAATCGGATCAAGGGTCACAACATGAGCCCTTCTAGCGGACACCTCCATCGCAGGTATGAAGACCAGCCCACTGGATTTCTTGTGGGCCTCATCAAGCCCCTTGAGGGTGTCATGGTCCGCAAGCGCGTACCCGTCAAAAACCTGTTCCCTGATACGATTATTGATCTCATCAATGGAGTTGAAGCTGTCTGGCGAGTAAACTGAGTGTACGTGAAGATCCAGCTTGAGTTCCATCAGTGTTCAGAAAGAAAAGACCCGTGAGGGCTTCTATTTGTTACTATGAGGACATGCCCGAGGCCCTTGATATCCTCCGGGATAACGTCTCCTCCAGCTCCATGAGCCTCTCCTCGGAGAGCTGGTTGAAGAGGGGCCTTGGCTCGCTGAGATTGAGTCCGACATTCAAGGCCCCTAGCGCCTCGTCCAGGCCGTAACTGTTACCATCAAGCCCCAGCTGCCTGTAGATCTCGTATGCGTGGAACGGGAACACGGGCTCTCCAAGTATGGCTATCGCCCTGCTGAGCCACACGGCGTTGTGGATGGTGTCCCTCGCCTCATCGGGGTCCGTATCCTTGATCTTCCACGGCTTCCTCTCCTG
>JAUWLH010000051.1 GCA_030613835.1 Candidatus Bathyarchaeota archaeon
CAATAATTACACTTTGACTCATCAATTTCAGGAACTAGAAGTTTAACAGATTCTGAGATGGTGTTTGATGGTTTGATGAATATGTAATCATTGGGCTCCTCGACATCGCAGTCCAGCACTTGGTCAGCGTCAACAGATAGGGCAAGGTTGACGGCAACAAGTGTCTTTCCCGTTCCACCTTTTCCACTAGCTATTACTATCTTCATAGCTGATCAGTGAGCATGCCCTGCTAGGCAGCCCTCGGTGAGCTCTTCCATTCCACCCTTGATGAAAGCTTTCACGTTCTCCAAGCTGTCCATGCTTACACCCTTTAGCACGGCTATACCGAGTGCTTGAAACATTTGAATGGCTTTCATGCCCATCCCGTGTGAAATGAGTACCTCGCCTCCGAGACTTTTTATCGTCTCAGGCGGGGCACCTACGCCACCGAAGTGGTCACTCGTGTTCTTAGCGACACCGTCCTCCTTTATCTGGTCGTCTTCAACGCCGTACCACGTAAAATAGGGAGCACGCCCAAAGTGGGCTGAAAGGGTTTTTCCTGTCTCATCTTCTGCTGGAATAACTATTTTTACTATTTCATTAACCTCCTAATCTCTTCTCCTTCTTCCTTGACCGTGATGTCCTGATACTGTGGGGTTGGTAGCCTCATTCAGTTTACCCTCTTTATACTGTGTTATGGCATCTTTAACTGTGCCCTTCGCTCCGGTATAGATTTTGATACCGGTCCTACTTAGGGCCATGTGTGCATTTGGTCCAACGTGCCCAGTAATTACGGCTCCTACATTCATAGAGGCAACTTTCTGGGCAGCACCAATTCCTGCACCATGCGCAGACAGGGAACTGCTGTTTCCAATGACTTCAACAAGCATTGTATCCGTGTCCACTATCAGGAAATTTATACATCTGCCAAACCTAGGGTCTACATCAGAATCGATGTTATTCCCAGTCGAACTTATTACTATTTTCATTTACTTTACCTTCTTTTCGATCTTTTTGATTATCTGTATGAATTCTTTACTTGCAGGAGAGTCAGGGTGCTTTACGATAAATGGTACACCCTCGTCACTATCGGCTGCTACCTGGGGGTCTAGAGGTATGCTTCCAAGGAGTTCGACATCCATCTCGTCTGAGACTTTGGCGCCTCCTCCCTTACTGAAGACATCGATAAGTTCACCACAATGAGGACAAACCATTCCACTCATGTTCTCGACTATGCCAAGGATGGGGACACTCATCTTGCGTGCAAAGGTCACCGCTTTCTTGACCACTGACTGACTGACCTCGCTGGGAATAGTGACGATTACTACTCCATCCATCTCGGGTAAGAGCTGTAGAATACTCAGGCTCTCATCGCCAGTACCTGGAGGAAGGTCTACAAGTAGATAATCCAGGTCACCCCAGGCCACCTCTTCAAGGAACTGTCGAATAGCCCCCATCTTCAAGGGACCTCTCCAGATAACCGGCGCGTCATCACTTGGTAGAAGAAAATCCATGGAAACGACTCCAATATCTTCAGACCCCTTCGCGGGCAGGATCCCTTCTGGACCCATCTCCATCTTCAGACCCTTTAAGCCCATCATCTTGGGTATACAGGGACCTGTTAGATCGGCATCCAGGATTGCAATCTTACCTTTTCTACCATTTCTTGCCAGTCCAATAGCAAGGTTTACAGTTACCAAGCTTTTCCCTACTCCGCCTTTTCCGCTGATGATTGCTATCTTGTGTTTGATCTTACTCATTCGTTGCTTGATTTGATCCGCTTGTCTGGCTTTTTCTTCCCAAGGGTTTTGATCAGTTTGTGTTTTCGGCAATTAATCCACCATTTTCTCGGAAGATTCGTCTTTCAGGTAATTTGGTCGGGTAGAGTCATATTTCTGTGAAGCCTTGGGATCTGATATGAGTGGTTTCACGTATTCTTCTACATGATCTCTTTTCCAGTCGCCAATGGTTTGGTGTGCGTCGACATAGTTCTGTGGCATGGGGTGTGTACCGATAACAACTGGAAGCCCCACCACGTTCTCGATGTAATCTTTATGGTCTTCTATGTATGGGCAAGCAGGATAACCCGCTAAATAGCATGAAGCAAGGTAGATCGCGTCCGCGCCGTACTTTTTCATGTCGGCTGGTGCAAACTCCAAGCGTTCCCCTGGGCAGCCACCACATGTCATCCATCCTACGACTTCAATTTTTTCATCGGCAGGATATAATGAGAACATGCCTTCTCGTTCGGTTATCGCTCGGAAGCATTTGTTTCCGGTGCATTTTCTATTTCTGTCGCAGATAAGTACTCCGATTTTTACCATTCCAGCATCGACCCCTTTCTAGTACATCCAAGTCTAATAGATAACAATTACACCTATAACATAATAACATATTGATCAAAGGTGAGGGGCATTATACCACTACCAGGGGTACATGTGGCCCAATAGCGTTTGATCTATAAACCCATCCAAGGGAATGAAAACAAGGGAAAAATAATCTTAAGAAAATTAGTTGTGGCAGCTTGTGCAGTCTGATGGAGCAAAGTGGTCCTTCTTGTCATAGTGACAGGACTCACAGGTCTCCCTGATATCTGCCTCAACGTGAGGCACATGGCATGACGTACAAACAGTGTGCAACGCAACCTCATGAAGTCCATCATTAACAATGTGACACGTCACACAATCCTCTGCCTCTGTTTCATGAGGATTATGACAACTCATACAAGAAGAATCAAGGTGAGCCTCAGTGGTTAAAGACATAGTGATCTCAGCGTTCCCCTGGTGACACACCACGCAGTCATCCCTTTCCTCTGGGATGAAACCATTGCCCTCGGCAAGGAAGTCGTGGCAGGTAACACAGGTCGCATCCATTGACTCCGATGCGTGAACCTTTGAATCGTCGTGGCACTCTAGGCATCCTCCCTCGGGGGGTCTGAAAACGTGAAGCTCCATTCCATGGCAGTCGATGCAGTCTACATGGTTAACGTCGCCGTAGAAGTGGACTTTGTGGCCGTCTGTGTTTAATACTTGTAACCACTGGGGGTCTTCACTTGCGTGGCATTCCTCGCATATCTCGTTATCTATCTCAGCGTGCTTTACGACCACCTTTGGGTCTTTGGTCAGTACCTCCACTACATTGTGGATGTTGGTGGCCATATCTGCGATGTGGCATTCGTGGCAGGACAAGTCGTGCATTGCACTGACCTCCCATGTATCATGTGCGTCGTTCATTAGGTGGCAGGTTAAACAGAACTGAGGGTTGTGTTGCGTGTAGTCATAGATGAAGTATGATGGTATCGCAATTACTATCAGTGCAAGTAGGAGGAGTATCTGGTTCTTTCTTGTCATCTCAGGGATCTTCATTTTAATGCCTCGAGTTCTTTCCTTTCACAGGTTTAATAGATAACAGATATACCTATAACATAATAACATATTGATCAAAGATAAGGAATATATCTAGAATGCGGGTCTTTAATACCATGTCGGGGAGAACGGGAAGAGGGTCAAAAGGTACCTGGGTCCAATTATTAATTCTTAGGATCCTTTATGAAACTCAGATACATGGATATGCCCTAATTGAAAAGATAAACTCGTACCAAAGTGGAAGAAGACCCATTCAACCAGGAAGCCTTTACACCATATTAAGGCGGATGGAAAAAGATGGACTACTTGAATCAACTTGGGATGATAAAAATTCTCGCCTCAACCGAAGGGTGTACAATCTTACTGAATCAGGAGTAAATAGGTTGAGAGAGGGTCGAATAATGGTTACAAACCAGCTTAATATTTTGCATGATCTTGAACAGTTCTATGACAATCAGTTTACTGATACACAAGATGAAGCAAAATAACTAGTTCTGCGCATATTCACTTACTCAGATAGTCAGCATCGTAGATTCGAACAACAATCGGGAACAATTGATAATACTTTGTAAGAATGAACTTGGATGTGCCCAGTCACCGAAGTGATATCATGACACGGGGGCACATCCAAGCCGCGCGTGATATATTAGTTGGTGTGGGGGTCGCCGTGGCAAGGTGTGCAATCCATCTTCGTAAAGACATTGTTGATTGGTCCATCTGCACCGTGACAACTTAGACACTCAGCTACCGATGCGGGAACCTGGAACGTCGAAGTAAACGTACCATCAGCTAATGCATTAAGCATCTCGGCAACCTTTCCCGCCGTATCCGCTACCAGCCTACCACATCTTTCCACCCTTTCTGGAGAGTTTTCCTCACAGTCAGCCGCATCAGTGTAACTAGAAACAGATGCGTGACATAGTGGAGACCCACTAACTGATTTTACTAGCTCGCCCTCTACTTTTCTTGCGACAGCAGGCATATACTGTGGCATCTCTTCCGTAGTATACCATCCAACTATCTCATTAACAAGTGCCAGGTTATCAGTCACAAGATTTAACGCCATACCTGCCCCGGTGATAGCTCCACAGGTAAGGCCCCAGCCCACTATTCCTCCTTTACCCCAAACAGCCATTTTGGTTGGGATGGTGGTATATGGGAATCCTACTTTTTCTTTGAGTTCTCCAACGACTCCTTCGAATGTACCATAGGCACAGCCTCCGTCGAAGTAAGCAGCGTATGCTCTGTCTTTCACTGCTTCAACATCTAGTTTCTTGTACTCCCAGGGGTACTCGGGGACCTCTTGTGGGACCTCAACCTCTTTTTCGATAATAGTTTCTTTGGGGGTTACTAACGAGTACCCACCGATGGCGCCAAGTGCGATTCCGCCGACTGCCACACCAGCCATTTTAACGAACTCTCTTCGAGATACTTCCTCAGTCATTCATTATCACCAGTTGTTTTTCAATACGTGCTAGAAATACCTATAACCCATTTATAGGTATAAATGTTATCTACGTTGTATGGAAAAACGCGCGCGAAATACAAGGTGAATTTATTGAATTTTGTAGAAGAACCTAAGCAAAGAACATACGATACTACTTTAGAGGAACGGGCTATCGAGTTCCATGGACATGATGGTCCATACATGGTCATCGGCCTCAGGATGGGGTTAACTGCCTTAGAACTGCTTGACTGTAAAGGTTGGTTTGATCTTGAATGTGAGGTGAGGTTGAAATGGAATCCCCCTGATTCTTGTGTTATTGATGGAATTCAGAGCAGCACAGGTTGTACGATGGGAAAAAAGAACATCCGCGTAGTGGAAAAACAAGGAATAATGGCTATTTTTAGATCTGGGGAAAATGAATTTATCCTTATTCTGAAACCTGATGTGATCTCTAAAATAAAGAGAAAAATGGTAGGAGAAGATATTCCTCATGAGCTGATCGAGGAGTTGAAGGTAGCTGACTCGGATGAATTGTTTGAGATGAGTCTGAGTACCGATAGTAATAGCTGAAAAAGAAAGAATGCTAGTGCATCAGCCTAATCCCTAATATTATCTCCAATTCACCCTCTGAAAGTATGGAGCTGAGTTAGAACTGGATCCAAACTAGGATAAGATCTCAACATTATGCGTATCCATTATTCCCTTGCATATCGCCAACCCCATACCCCATGCGGAGTTGAGGCTCCAAATAAGTATATTAATACGAAATTATGCTCAACCAATCTAAATAATACACACCAGAAATGTTAGTTTAGTCTAGCCAAAAAATTTTTAAGAGTATAAAACTTTATTATATTGTCAGGATGGAGCATGAGTCACTTCGACCCTGACTGGTTCAGGACTTGACTATGGATTTACGCCTATGCAAAGAGGTGTCCAGGTCATAAAGTCCTTTACCAATTCTATTAATTGAACACAGCTATACGGAAACGAATGAAGTGTTCAGTTAATTCGTTAAATTTGCGGTTAATGTAATATAGTTTGGTAAACAGGCAGTTTAAAAGATGAAATGGGGTTAGAATATTTCAAATGAAAGACACGTCTAAATATTCTGCCTTCGGGGGTAGTGGCTGGTCACCACGAACGGCATCACTACGAGAGGAAATCGGGGTTCTTTGGGGAAGTTGTGGTATTTCAACCCAGTATTCAAAGCTGAAATCGGTGCTCCTACACAGGCCAGGGTCGGAGTTCTCCGACCTCGTTGACGCCGATGCCGTTCAGATGCTTGCATTACCCGACCCGAAAAAAGCCTCGGAGCAACATGACGCCATTGCGAAAGCCTACCGGGCTCAGGACGTGAAGGTAAATTATATCGATCCTCCAGGCACACCGACACCAAATCAGATGTTCGTCGCTGATCTCATGTTCATGACCCCGGAGGGCGCCATAATCGGCCGACCTGCATCAACGGTTAGGGCGGGGGAAGAAAGGTGGGTTGCTAGGAGGCTTGCCGAAATAGGGGTCCCAATCATAAGGAGTCTCAGGGGGACAGGGGTCTTTGAGGGTGCCGACGCGGCTTGGATAGATGAAACCACGGTTATGCTTGCGACAGGTCATAGGACAAATCACGAGGGGGCAGAGCAGGTAAGGAGTATTTTGAAAGAGATTGGTGTTAATGTCTTCAATGTAGGTCTGCCATACGGCTCAATGCATCTTATGGGCACTCTGAGAATCGTCGATAAGGACCTGGCTTTATGTTGGCCTGGAAGGGTACCTTATGATGCGGTTGCGATGCTACGTGACAGAGGTTTCTCTGTCTACTTTATCCCGAGTTTAGATGAGGCAGGCAGCGGGATGCCGTTGAACTTTGTTACGCTCTCTCCCAGAAAGGTATTGATGCCTGACGGAAATCCAGTCACAGAAGAGTTCTATGGTGATTTGGGGATAGATGTGGTAACCGTTAAGATTGACGAACTTGTGAAGGCAGCTGGAGCTGTAGGGTGCCTAACGGGAATTCTGGAGCGGAATCAATAGTACGAAATTGATACGTAGGGAGCGCCAATAATCGCTGCATCGACGCCCTTCAGGTCTTCAGGAATAATCATGTGGGCACGTCCATGAACGTAGACATATCAAACTCAATCATCGGGGCGGGTCATCCCTTGAGTAATGAATCCTTAACCTCATTCCAGCTTGGGAAACTTATAAACATCAACTGTATAGATTTGAATCTGAAATACAATAATATTCACCATGGACTGATAGTTAGGCTAGAAACATGATTTTCATCAATAGATAATTATACATATTCCTCAATCCAATTGGGACTGATTTGATTTCTGAGTACGACCCTTCAGACTGGGAGCTAACTAAACGACTGTTAGGGTATATGAAGCCCTTCATGGGCATCTTTATCGGGATAGTATTCACGGCGTTCGGCAGGCATGGAATCTTTGCCCTGATCGCGCCCCTCATCGTGGCTCTGATAATTGACTTTGTCCTTGTACCCGTTCACGGGGCCCACCACTGGTTTATTGACCTCGTGAAAAACTATACAGAGGTCACCACCCCGACGGGGCTCCTGATCGTACTATGTGGTTTCATAGTGCTTCTTGCTGTGATCCGAGGCTTTTTCCATGTAATCCACATCACTCTCAGGGCTGCCCTCAGCCAGAACATCCTACGGGTAATGAGGCGCGACTTTTACTACGCTCTCATTCACAAGTCGTTCTCATACCTCGACCAGGTGATGTCCGGGCAGATCATCAGCCGGATAACCAGCGACATGGGTGCCATAGACCTGTTCTACAGCGAGACGGTGCGTGAGATATTCAGGCACGGCATGCAGTTCACGTTCACATTATACATACTTTACACAATCGATCCTAGGCTGACCCTCATATGCAGCGTACCGATGCCGTTCATCTTCCTCAGCACCCACCTATACTCAAGCAGGATCAGCGGGTATCTTGCCAGGGCCAAGGACCAGTTTGGGGACCTCAACAGCGTCCTAGTTGAAGGAATAGTGGGTCACAAGCTCATCAAGACCCATGGCATGGAGGGTCACTTCTTTGAGAGGTTCCAGCAACAGAATGAGGGATACGTGGATACGAGCCTCAAGGCATCACGCATCCAGAGCATATATAGACCAAGCTCGGCCGCCATGGTAGCCATCGGCATCGCCCTCGTGATCTACTACGGGGGACAAGAGGCCGCAGCAGGTCACCTGACCATCGGCGAGATCGTTCTATTC
This sequence comes from Candidatus Bathyarchaeota archaeon, assembly GCA_030613835.1. Classification (GTDB taxonomy): domain Archaea; phylum Thermoproteota; class Bathyarchaeia; order TCS64; family TCS64; genus RBG-16-57-9. The sequence goes on from JAUWLH010000051.1 coordinate 8,045, forward strand.
GGAATCTACTTCGCCCAGCTGGTGGGCCCCATGAGAATGTTCGCCCGCCTCATCATGTTCTACAATGACGCCATCGCTAGCGCCAGACGAGTCTTCGAGGTCATCGATATCGGTGAGGACGTACCAGAGGCAGAGAACCCCGTGAGAATCGAGATGAAGGGGGAGATCAATTACAGTGGCGTATCGTTCAGCTATGGAGCGGGCAGAGAGACCCTGAAGGATATCAACCTGCGGATCGAGCCATCGCAACAAGTAGCCCTGATGGGGTACGTGGGCTCGGGGAAGACCACGTTGGCGGAACTCGTTCCAAGGTTCTATGATGTATCCGAGGGTAGCATCACGATAGACGGCGTCGACGTCCGAGATATCGAGCTTAGGAACCTCCGTAAACAGGTGGGTATCGTGCTCCAAGATGTCTTCATCTTCTCGGATACCATCAGGAACAACATCGCGTACGGCAGGCCGGATGCAACGGAGGAAGAGATAGTTGCAGCCGCTAAAGCAGCTCAGATTCATGATCACATCGAGAGCCTACCCGAGGGCTACGATACCGCTGTCGGGGAGCGAGGTATAACGCTGTCAGGAGGGCAGAGGCAGAGGGTGTCCATAGCGAGGACACTATTGACGGACCCGAGGATACTCATACTGGATGACTCGACAAGCAACGTGGACGC
>JAUWLH010000005.1 GCA_030613835.1 Candidatus Bathyarchaeota archaeon
TACGCATAGATTTAATAGCGGGGCTTGTTCCCTTGACTCAGATATCTGGAGTATCGTTTCGGCGTGTATTCTACTTATCAAGATACGTAATAGGAGTGAAAGTAATGGGTTATAGAGAGAGGCGTAGCTACGACCGTGGTCCCCGAGAGATGCACAAGGTCATATGCAGCGACTGTGGAGAGGAAGCCGAGGTTCCGTTCAAGCCAACCGAGGGTCGTCCAGTCTACTGTCAGGAATGCTTCAAGAAGCACAGGCCACCACGTAGGTACTAGTTACCTCGTCAATGTTGCCGGATTCCCGTTTGACGGGGCTCCAGTAAAATCTTTTTTTGTAATTAACATTCAAGTATTTATCGTTGCATGTTTATTTACCCACTGAGAAGCTTAGGGGAAGAGCTACATCGTTTATTGTCGTAGAAGCTTACGGCAGTGGACGAAACCTTAAGAACGAGAACGCGCTACGGGAGAGTCAATGTCTCACGGTAGTACCGCTAAACCCATCGCGGCCATCGTTGGCGCTGGAAGAACAAAATTCGGCGAACTCTGGTACGACAACCCAGAGAAGCTCCTCTTCGAGGCAGGCCTCCGGTGCATGCAGTCAGTCGATAAAGGGATCAATAGAACTCAATTACAGGCAGCGTATTTCGGAAGTTTCCTATACCAATCAACAAACAAGATAGGCCTCATTCCGGGCCACATGTCCAAGGAGCTGGGCTTAAACATACCCATCTCGATGACCGAGGCCGCATGCGCCTCAGGGGGCTCGGCTCTGTACAACGCCTGTATCAGTATCAGGTATCAACGATGTTGTGTTCGTGGGTGGCTTCGAGAAGATGACCGACAGGGCAAACCTCATCAGCGATGACCTGATGTTCGCAGCCGATCCCAACGAGGTTAACGCCGGGTTCACTTTCCCCGGTCTTTACGCCACTATGATGGCTAGGTACATGTATGATTACGGGAGGGGAAACGAGGACTGCGGTGACGCCTTGGCCATGGTGGCAGTGAAAAACCATCATCACGCCATGCCAAACGAGAACGCCCAGTTTAGGAGGGAGTTCACGATAGAGGCCATTAAGAACTCGTCCCTCGTTGCGCACCCAGTAAGGCTGCTTCACTGTTCCCCGGTAACCGACGGGGCATCAGCGCTGATAATCACAAGCCCAGAGAAGGCCAAGGAGTTCACGGATGACCCGATATACATCATGTCAAGCCAGCAGGCGACCGACGCGATCTCGCTCTACAGCAGGGAGAGCCTTACCTCAGTCAAGACCACGAAGCTGGCTGTGGGAGCAGCCATGAAAGAGGCCGATGTAACCTTCGATGATATACAGATCGCAGAGGTCCATGACTGCTTCACAGTGGAAGAGGTGATGTTCCTTGAGGACTCGGGGTTCTACAAGACAGGTGAGGGCTGGAAGGGGGTCCACGAGAGCTACGAGAGCGGAAAGGGCTCCAAGCACATCCCCTACCTGGGCGATGGCAGGGAGCTCATCGTCAACCCAGGCGGCGGCCTGAAGGCCGATGGTCACCCTGTGGGGGCAACGGGCATCCGCCAGGTCCAGGAGTGCTGGGTGCAGCTCAGGGGAGAGGCGGGAGGACAGCAGGTTGAAGGTGAAATCGACACGGCTCTAGCCCACAACATTGGCGGGACGGGCGCGATTTGTACAGCCCACATCCTCAGGAGGAACCTCTAATGAGCGAGCCAATATCAAGGAGAAAATCACTGGTCGATTACCGGATCACGACATCCGAGTGCCAGGACTGTGGGAGCATCTATTTCCCACCCAAGAGCTTCTGCGATGTCGAGGGCAGAGCAAGCAAGATGGCCTCAGTGGATTTCTTTTACAAGCGGGGGGAGTTCTACTCAGGTTCGATAATATCCGCGCCCACGTCCCAGTTCAAGTACTTGAACACTTACCTTACAGGGGTAGCCCAGTTCGGTAATGTCAAGTTCCCAGGCAGGATAACAGATCACACGCCAGGACCGACCGATGACATCAACCAGTATATTGGAAGGCCCCTTGTTCCTAGGTTCCGCAGGACATACGCCGACGGACATGATGGGCTCGTCTACTACTCAAGCCTCAACTTTACCTTCGCGGACGAGTACTATCCCCTCCAGGAATACGTGGAGGTACAACCATCCAAGGAGATAGAGAGACCGGGAAAAGTCGGTTACGGCGCGTATATCCCAAAATACAGGATCAAGAACGATGGAAAGGGGATACTCGGGGTGACGGAGCGCACTCTACCGTTCGCAGACGAGGACACAACCACCTTCTCAGTGGAGGCCGGGAAGAGGGCGCTGATACACGCGGGACTCAAAAGCAGCTACGTCAAGAAATGCTTCGTCGGAAGCGAGTCACCCACATACGCCGTGAAACCCATAATGGCCACGGTGAGTCAGGTACTTGAGCTGGGCGAGAAATTCGAGGACGGCTTCTTCTCGGGAGGCGTCGATACTCAGTTCGCGTGCAAGGCAGCCACCGACCTGTTCATCGACGCGGCCGCGCTGGTAAACTTCCCGGCGTTCGGCGGAGAGCAGGTCATGGTCATCGGGGCCGATAACAGCCAGGCAGCCCCTGGGGATGCCTTGGACTATACAGTAGGGGCAGGTGCCACTGCGTTCATCTTCGGGCGGAGGGATGTGATCGCTACACTGGATCACTACGTGGCTTACACAAGCGATACCCCAGACTTTTACAGGCGGGAGGGCCAGAAGTACCCGAGGCACGGAGGGCGGTTCACCGGCCAGCCAGCTTACTTCAAGCACGTGCTAACGGCGACGAAGAGACTGCTAGAACGGGCAAACATGAAGCCCAAGGACATCGAGTACGCGATCGCCCACAGCCCAAACGGCGTGTTCCCCCAGAGGGCGCTGTCCCAGATGGGGTTCACCCAGGAGCAGATCGAGCCCGGTCTAGTGGCCAAGAAAATAGGCAACCTGTACTCGGGTTCATGCCCCACGAGCCTCGCTGGGGTGCTTGACATAGCCATGCCGGGGGAAAAGATACTCATGAGCGCATATGGGTCAGGAGCGGGTAGCGATTGCTACATCTTCACCGTTACTGACAAGATCCTGGAGAAGCGTGAGCGGACCATTCCGCTGATGGACCAGGTCGAGAGCCCCCACAGGGAGTACGTTGACTACACCTTCTACCGCAGGATGAAGGACAGTGTCTAGTCTCACCTTTTTTCTTTAATTGAAATCGCGCTTGAAGAGCTTCCAGCCCACTACACTCACAATGAATACGATGAGCAATATGATGATACCTACGACGATCCCCACGACGTAAGATATCCTCATCCTGATACTTCCTAAGTCCTCATCAGGTATATCATTATAACAGCCGCGGCCGTCGTGAATAGGTCTGGGATAAAATTGAACACCCCCGCGTACCTGTTCCCGTTCTGGCTCAATGAGAAAACCAGCCACGCGTTCTGGGGTGATCCGTGTACAAGCTCTACGCTGGAACAGGCAATTGATTATGAAGAGAATTGGGTATGATTCTGGTATTTCCCTAAATACTACGCCCTCAATGAAAACCTGAATAGAGGAATACGTTTGAAGATAAGCGATATCGCATTCATCAGCGCTAACAGTCTTGGCGAACGCAAGTTCCGTTTCGCGTTAAACCTCATAGGCATCCTCATCGGGTGCGCTGCTATTACCGGGCTAATATCCCTCACCCAGGGAATGAACGCGGATATCAGCGGGGAGCTTGGGGCACTTGGCGGGAACACTATAACTGTGATTCCAGGGAGAATGGGGCCCGGCCAGGGCATGGGTAGCGGCGTCACCGTCACGCTTGACTGGCGGGATTTAACTATGTTAGAGGAGCTGCCCGATATAGACCTCGTTGCCCCCACGGTCTCAGGTGGCGGGGCAACCTATAGCCTCAAGGGAGACCTCTACATGGTCTCGGTTACCGGGGTCACTGATGTATATTTCCAGATCAACGAGGGGACCGAGGTCGAGTCTGGTAGGACTCTTCTTAGGAGCGATAACGCGGTAGCCGTGATAGGGTACAGCGTGGCCGTGCCTGACCCAGACGGGGAACCGCTGGTGGAGGTCGGTGATCGCATCAAGCTGACCGCAGATGTGAACGCGGAGGAAAAGGTGCTTACAGTCCGCGTTGTGGGGATACTTGAGGAGACAGGCGGGTTCATGGCATCTGACAGTGATTTCTTCATCCCGTTGAAAACCGTTGAACAGTTCTTCGAGACCAATGGCAAGTACGATACTATTCAGGTACTAGTGGAGGACAGCGATCTGGTCGAGGCTGTTGCGTACAACATAGAGGATGAAATCGAGGGCGTCACCGCCATAACCGCCTCCAGCGCAATGGATATGATCAGCTCCATAACTGGAACCATAGAGGCGGTCCTAGGTGGCGTCGCGGCAATCAGCCTGCTCGTGGCTGGTGTCGGCATCATCAACACCATGACTGTGTCTGTTATGGAGAGAACCAAGGAGATAGGCACCATGAAGGCCCTCGGGGCCAAGAGCACTGACATCTTGATCATATTCATGATCGAGGCAGCCTTAACAGGGATGGTCGGCGGGGTGCTAGGTGCAGGGTTTGGGTTCGTTCTGGGTGATTTGGTAGGGACCTATGTGGGAATAAGCGCAACTCCAACCATCACGTTGGCTCTGATGGTGGTGGGGTTCGCCGTGGTCACAAGTGTGGTCTCGGGGCTCTACCCGTCATGGAGCGCATCCCAGCTCAGCCCAGTCGAGGCGCTGAGGCACGAGTAACTTATGATGCCTCTACAAGTTGGACCAGGAAACCGTTTGGGTCACGCAGGGTGATGATCTTCCTCTTGGAGTCCTTGTTGTATACTGGGCCATCTACCTCGTATCCCTTTGCTTTAAGGTTCTCACACGCCTTCTCCACATTATCGACAAGCATTGCGTAGTGGCTATACCCTGGATTGTCAGCCGTATGTGTCCTGTTCAGGTCAATAACCAGCCCCGACGCTGAGCGAAGCTGTGCCGCCGCCCTGCCGCCATGCTCCAGCTTATGGATGAACTCGAATCCGAGGTCCTTGTAGAACTCGATGGCCGCGTCCAGATCCGTTACAAAAAAGTGTATGTGATCAGTTGAGATGTGCTTCATAGCTAAAATCGTGGTCACAAACCATATAGCCTTAACGACCGCGCGCGCCTCAAGAAGAAGACAGGCAGGCTGCACCTGTCAACCGGGTTCACATTGACCGCCAACAACTATATCTAGGCACCTCTGATCCAGAGACTCACATACAAGTACGAGGCCGATTTCAGCACAAGGCCAGTCAACGTAAGCGAGCACTACTATCAGAACACTGAACAGAACGGCAGCTTTGACCCAGATAAGGTCTGGAAGACTGTGCGCTACTTGGCCCACCTGGTCAGGAACGAGAAGGGCATGTAAAGAAGCCTGACTATGCTGGCTTACTTGAAGGGTATCAAGGAATTTATAGGAGATGAGAGAACATTTCCCTGCTCGGCGGCGAGGGAGTCCATCTTCATCGACGGTGTTGGTGATGTTTTCCCCTGTATCATTATGAACCACAACCTGGGTAACGCCTACGAAACCCCGCTAAAGGACATTCTGACCTCGGAAGAAACGAGCACAGTATGTGAGGTCATCGGTGAGCTAAAATATCCGACATGCTGGCTGGAGTGCGAGGTATACCGAGAAATTAGAAAGGGCTGGCGTCGTCTCATGGCCGCATACTTGTTGGGCTTTAACCAGTTCTCTTAATGATATGATAACCGAACTGGGTTCTCACAGGCTCAGATGTTACCTGTCCTGGGCTTAGCGCATAGGCAGCTGTCTCGAACGCCTTGACCATCTGACCGCGACCGAAAGACCCTAGGTTTCCGCCCTTCTTGCCCGACGGGCATGTGCTGTACTTTTTCGCAAGGGCCTCGAACTTGGCTCCTCCCTTGAGCTCCTCCATGATCTTCAGTGCCTGGCCCTGCTTCTCAACTAGAATGTGTGATGCCTTGATTTTGGATGCCATAACAGGTTCATGTAAAGGGATGATAAAAAGATAGGGATACCTACTCCACGAACGGCTTCTCGTGGCGTAGAATGGCTGCTGTCACCTCAGGCCTCATCTGAGTGGGGTCCGGGCTCTTGCCCTCTGCCAACAGCTTCCTCATTACCCTGCCCTTGAAGTTCTCCCTGTCCTCCTCCCCGTGTGGACAGATCTTGTCATTCTGGGGCCCGCCGCACTTGTTACAGTGGAAAAAGTTCCTGAAGAATATTGGCGCTATACCCAGGTCAGGATATTCCTCGAATATCTCCTGTGCCTCGAATGGCCCGTAGTAGCTTCCCACCCCCGCGTGGTCCCTGCCAACGATGAAGTGGCTACAGCCATAGTTCTTCCTGACGACGGCGTGGTGGATGGCCTCCTTGGGGCCCGCATAACGCATCTCCATCTCAAGTGTCACCATGGTGGCCGAGTTCTTTAGAAAGTAGTGCTCGATGAGCGCCTCGTAGCTCTCAAGGATGACGATGTCGGTAAAATCCCCTGCCTTCTTCTTACCGATGAGAGGGTTGATGAACAGTCCATCGACGAAGCTCAGGGCCGTCTTCTGGACGTACTCGTGCCCCATGTGCGGGGCGTTTCTGGTCTGGAAACCCGCCACGGTCCTCCACCCCTTCTCCTTGAACAGGAACCTGGTCTCCTCGGGCTTGAGCTTATACTTGGGGAACGTTCCCGGGGACTCATTGAATATCTCGATTGAGCCTCCTACAAGGACTTGGTTCATACCATTGGTCTTGGCCACGCCGGGGTGTTCTCCGTCGGTGGTCTTGTAGATGTTCGTATTGTATACCTCTTTGTCCCATCCGTACTTGTCATCGACCTCTACAACAGCGAACAGTTCACCGTTACTCTCAATGGCTATTGAATCGCCTACATTGAACTTGGAGGCGTCATTTATTGTTACATCTAGAAGAATGGGAATGCTCCATGGGATGTCATTGCTTAGCCTGCCGTTTGATACTACTGAGTCAAGATCGCCCTCAGTCAGAGGTCCCTTGAGGGGACTGTAAAGCCCGAACGCGATGTTCTCAAAGTCTAGTCTCAACTCGTGGCTAACCGAGACCTTGGGCATCTCCAGCGCCTCGGCCTTGACCCGCTCTATCTTGCTTACCTTTGTGAGCCTGTTCACCAGTTTTCCGCCATGTGGTCTTGGCATCTGTATCACTCGATGTATCCCAGTCGCCTTAGGCGCTCCCTGATGAGCTCCTCCTCCTCTTTGGTGTACTCTGTCTCCTCGGGGAACTCGTTCTCAAGGAGCAGCTCGATGTATTCCTCAACTGTTGTGATACTGGTCCCAGTGATCTTTTCCTTGACCTTATCGTAGAGCTCCTTGCTGATCTTGATTTGAACCTTATCGCTCATTTTCTACACCTGTCAACCAATAGTCACGGCATTTCAAATATAACTCTTTACCTACTCTACCAATACTGTACCCATACAAGTTTCACAAGTGGGGATACGTATTTAAGCAAAGCTTCAGTAGTGAAACCACGATCCACAGGGGCGAGTTCATATTCCAAAACTACCACAGCAACCTGAAGTCAACATCGGCACAATCGGACACGTAGACCACGGAAAGACCACCTTAGTTCAGGCTATAACTGGGGAATGGGCGAGTCGCCACAGCGAGGAGCTGAAACGTGGAATCACCATCAAACTAGGATACGCCGATACGGCAATCTACAAGTGCCCGAGTTGCGACGAGCCCGAGTGTTACTGCGTAACAAAGACATGCCCCAACTGTGACACCGAGACCGAGCTTCAGAGGGCACTCAGCTTCGTGGACGCTCCTGGCCACGAGATCCTGATGGCGACAATGCTCAGCGGCGCAGCCGTCATGGACGGAGCAATTCTAGTCATCGCGGCAAACGAGAAATGCCCCCAGCCACAGACACGTGAGCACCTCGCAGCCATCCAAGCCGTGGGTTTGACAAAGCTCATCGTCGTCCAAAACAAGATCGATCTCGTCACGCAGGAGGAGGCCGTGGAGAACTATAATGACATAAAGAAATTCCTCAAGGGAAGCATCGCCGAGGACGCGCCAATAATCCCTGTCTCGGCTCAGCAGGTAGTAAACGTGGACCTTCTGATTCAGGCCATGCAGGAGTACCTGCCGACACCTGTGAGAGACCCAGATCTTCCAGCAAGGATGTACATCGTCAGGAGCTTCGACGTGAACAAACCAGGCACTGAGATCGAGGAGATGGTGGGAGGCGTAATCGGGGGAAGCATTACTCAGGGAAGCTTCAAACTCGGGGAAGAGGTGGAGATAAGACCTGGCCTGCCCCAAAGGCAGAAGAACAAGATCAAGATGCGTGAGCTCTACACCACGATAACAAGCCTCCACGTGGGAGGAACAGCGGTGGACAAGGCCCTCCCTGGAGGGCTCGCGGGAATCGGTACCCAGCTGGATCCGAGTCTAACAAAATCAGACGGGTTGGTTGGAAGCCTCATCGGAGAGCCGGGAACCCTTCCGCCTGTACTGGAATCGCTCAACCTTGAGTACGAACTGTTCGAGAGCGTCGTCGGTACCAGGATGGAGGAGAAGGTCGCACAGATCGCCAAGGGCGAGAAGATGCTTCTCAACGTAGGTACCTCCAAGACCATGGGAGAAATCACTCAGATCAAGAAGAAGAACCTGGAAGCCACTCTTTCAATTCCTGTATGCGCGCTCCCAGGGGACCGAGTGGCCATCAGCAGGCGAATCGGAAGCCGCTGGAGACTCATCGGATTCGGGGTAGTCAGTGAGGGATAATGCCCACAAAGATTCTTGTCGACACAAACTTTCTATTAATCCCGGTTCGTTTCAAGGTGGATATTTTCACGGTATCAGCCGACGCAGTCAATGACCTCACCGAGTTTTATATATCATCAAGGGTGCTGGATGAGATCCAAAACCTCAAGGAAAAGGCCAAGCCCAGCTTCGTCAAGGAGCTACAGCTGGCAGAGGCTTTCGCTGAGGCGTGCACATTTATCGTCGATCCCAGCGATGACGAGGTTGATGATAGCCTCGTGAGACTCGCATTGCTGGAGGGCATGGTGCTAGGGACCACCGACTCTGAGCTAAGGCGGAAGGCGAGGACCGCAGGTGTCAAAGTGCTTTATCTAAGGCAGAAGAGTTACCTGGTCCTTGACGGCTAGGAATTATCAGATACCAATGAATCTGAACTCTTAGCGTAGGAGTTTTAAGCGAGAAAGTGTTCCCATTGTAGAATTAGGTCAAACTCGCCTAGAATAAACATAAATGGTGTAAAATCTTGGAAAAGAAAGACTGGCACTCAACAGAAATTGACAGCGTTCTTTCTGCGTTGGAGACGAGCCGTGAGGGCATCTCCAACGAGGAAGTCGCCAAACGACTCCAAGAGTATGGACCAAACGAGCTGAAGGAGGAGGCGAAGAAGCAGTGGTATCACCTTCTCTGGGAGCAGTTCACAAGCATACTCGTTATAGTTCTCGTAATATCCGCTGCCGTATCAGGCTACATCGCCGTACAGGAGGGCGAGCCCATGACGGACATGTACGTAATAATGGTCATCGTCGTCATGAACGGTATCTTGGGCTTCGTCCAGGAGTACCGTGCGGAGAAAGCCGTGGAAGCCTTGAAGGCAATGGTGTCTCCCACCGTCCTCGTAATGAGGTCAGGCAAGGAGGAGTCCATCGACTCAAAGGAACTTGTCCCTGGCGATATAATTCTACTTGAGGCTGGGAGCAGAGTCCCCGCAGACAGCAGGCTTCTGGAGGCAGCCAACCTTGAGGTTGATGAGGCCGCTCTGACAGGTGAATCGCGGGCAGCCAACAAGAGGCTTGCTCCAGTCTCCCCCGACGCGGGCATCGGCGACCAGAAGAACATGGTCTTCATGGGGACCGTCGTCACCAACGGCAGGGCTGTCGCCGTGGTCACCGAGACCGGTATGAGTAGCCAGTTCGGTAAGATCGCGGGCATGGTAATGTCAATTGACGTGGAGCCCCCACCGCTGACACAGAAGATGGACAAGATGGGCAGGCAGCTCATTGCGATCAGCCTGGCGTTGACGGTATTTGTCTTCTTGGTGCTATGGTTCGTACATGATAGAACCCTTGAAGAGGTCTTTATGACCAGTGTCAGCCTCGCTGTATCCGCTATCCCAGAGGGGCTTCCGGCGGTACTAACCATAACGTTGGCTCTCGGAACCAGCAAGATGGCAAAGCAGAAAGCCATCGTGCGTAGACTGGCAAGCGTTGAGACCCTTGGAAGCACTACGGTAATCTGCAGCGACAAGACCGGGACACTCACAAAAAACGAGATGACCATCACGAGAATACACTCTTCCAACAGGACAATCGAGGTAACCGGCACAGGTTACCAGCCCGAGGGCAAGTTCATGGAAAACGGGTCGAAGGTTAACCCTATCGATGACGCTCAGCTGGCGAAGCTCCTGCGTATCAGCGCGTTGAACAATGACTCGATCATCCAGCTGAACAACGGCAACTGGGTCTGCTTCGGTGACCCTACCGAGGGGGCATTCGTGGTTGCCGCCGAGAAAGCTGGCATGCCGGTCAAGGAGCTCAAGGAGGAGTACCCGAGGGTCAGTGAGATCCCATTCGACTCAACTAGGAAGAGGATGACCACGGTCCACAGGACCCCTGAGGGCAAGCTGGTCGCCTACGTCAAAGGCGCATCCGAGATGGTCCTTGAGAGGTCAACAAAGATCCTAGACGGGGATGTCAGGAACCTGACCCAGAAGGACATAGACGAGAACCTCGCGGTCATGCAGGGCATGGCGGAGGACGCGCTCCGTGTCCTGGGCATGGCCTATAAGGAGCTACCTGACGATTACGATTTATCAGCGCTTGAGGTTGACGAGGTCGAGGCAGACCTTGTCTATGTCGGGCTCATGGGCATGATCGACCCCGCGAGGGAAGAGGTGCCAGCAGCCATCAGGATGGCAGCAGAGGCCGGCATCCGGTCGGTCATGGTCACAGGTGACCATAGGATCACAGCCGTCGCCATCGCCAAGCAGATCGGTATCCTCAAGGAAGAGACCGATGAATCCGTGCTGGAGGGCATCGAGATCGAGGCGCTCACAGATGACCAGCTTGACGACACCATCGAGATTGTCCGCGTCTGCGCCAGGGTAAGCCCTGAGCACAAGATGAGGATCGCCCTGAGCCTGAAGAGATTAAACCACATTGTCGCGATGACGGGTGATGGCGTCAACGACGCCCCCGCACTGAAGGCGGCCGATATTGGCATCGCCATGGGCATCAAGGGCACCGACGTCACAAAGGAGGCCAGCGACATGATCCTAGAGGACGACAACTTTGCTACCATCGTCCATGCCATCAGGGGCGGACGTGAGATCTACACGAACGTCACAAAGTACATCAGGCTCATGCTTGCAGCCAACTTTGACGAGTTCCTTGAGATCACAGTCACTGCTGTGCTTGGTCTACCAGTTCCGTTCCTGCCTATCCATATTCTGTGGATCAACCTTGTTACGGACGGCTTGCCAGCGCTCGCATTGAGCATCGACCCACCGGACCCGGACATAATGAAGTATCCGCCGAGGAATCCCAAAGAGGACATTCTAAAAAGGTTCTGGCGATTCATCGTGTTCGCGGCGCTTGTTGACTTCATCAGCGATTTCATACCCTTTTTCTGGGTCTACATCGACACCATCGCGAAGACGGGTGGAGACTTTGAGCTGGCAGCGGCGACGGCGAGAACAGTGGCGTTTACCAGCATCGTGTTCTTCGAGTTCCTCCTGGCGTACCAGTGCAGGAGCGAGACTAAGCACATATTCCAGCTGGGGCTGGAGGGGTGGACTGCAAACAAGATGTTGTTTATCAGCGTAGTCTTGGGACTGGGATTGCAGTTCTTAATACTGTACATTCCCGCGTTCAACGTGATATTCCACGTTGTGCCGCTGACAGGGTTCCAGTTGCTAATCTGCTTCCTCGGGAGCCTCACTGCCTTCCTGATCATCCCGCAGAGGCTGATCCCCAAGAGGCAGTTCGTCGAGCACAGGAAAGCTTAGGCTCTCCTTTTTTCATTTTTTTACTATTTTTCAATAATTCTATACTGTAAATCGTCCCTTGCCCGCTATTTCGTATTTATTGAAGATTACTTAGTATGTGTTAACTAAAAACAGTAATTATACGGTTTATTTACCAATCATTTTTATAGATTTACTCTCTTATATCGGAGGAACAGTCAACCGAAGGAGAATAATGAATGATAGATGCAGGGGTAATCACCTCCGTAATGGCGCTGGGGTCAATTATTGGCGGGCAAGCTTATTTCGCTAAGACTGTACGTGAACAGGAAAAAAGTATAACATCCTTCAATCTATCAATCTTTATATATCTATCAGGATTTTTGTTCTGAGAACATTAGAGAAAACATTAGTAGAGGTATGATGAAAATGACCGTAATAGAACCCTGGCTAATCGCTCCAGCAGCATCAGTCGTATCACTCCTTATTGGAGCGTTTTTGTTTAATTATGTAAGCAGTAAGGATGCCGGCACAGACCGGATGAAAGAGATAGCAGGATGGATAAAAGATGGCTCTAGGTCATTCCTTAAAACAGAATACACATACCTGGGTATATTCGTCGTCATAATGGCCATCATACTCTCACTCGTGCTAGGAATCACCATTGGTGTAACATACATTTTTGGCACCCTCCTATCCGGACTAGCAGGCATAATCGGAATGGAGATAGCTGTCAAAGCAAACGTGAGAACGGCGAACGGAGCAAAGGAAGGAGGGCTCTCGGAAGCATTCCCGATAGCCTTCAGGGGAGGAGCCGTAATGGGCTTGATGGTCGTAGGACTAGCTTTAGGAGGAATCAGTATAATCTACTGGCTAACCGGTGACCCTGAGATAGTTCTTGGAATGAGTATCGGAGCTAGCACGTTAACACTCTTCATGAAAGCTGGCGGGGGAATCTTCACAAAGACTGCAGACATCGCAGCTGACCTAGTTGGAAAAATCGAGTTAAACATCCCTGAGGATGACCCACGAAACCCTGCTGTAATCGCAGACAATGTTGGAGACAACGTCGGAGACTGCGCAGGTTCAGGGGCAGACCTTTTTGACTCGTATGTTGCGGCAATCATGGCAGCTATGATTCTTGGAGGGGCGTCACAGATAAAATACCTTGAAACCGTTCCATTGGTTTATGCAGGACTTGGTATAATAGCATCCATTATCGGTATCGCCATGGTCCGAGTGAAGAAAGGAGGAGATCCGGGTCAAGCACTCAACTTGGGAACTTACCTAACAACCATTATTTTCGCGGTTTTCACTCTTGTAGCAACATTCCTATTCAATTACGACCTGAAGATTTGGTACTCCAACATTACCGGCCTGGCAGCTGGACTGGTAATCGGTATGACTTCAGATTACTACACTTCGATAAACCGTGCACCAGCAATGAAAACAGCGGAATCGGCACAGACAGGAGCAGCAATCATCATACTCACAGGCTTTTCCTATGGTCTAATTAGTTGTTTCCCAGCACTACTCGGAATTGGAATCGGCTCAGCAATCGCCTATTCAATTTACGGAGTATACGGGGTCGGAATAGCAGCAGTTGGCATGCTCTCAGTAGCAGGCATCATCATTGCAGGTGACGCGTATGGACCAATCGGAGATAACGCGAAAGGCATAGCCGAGATGGCAAAACTAGGTGACGACATAGTAGATATCACCGACGAGATAGACGCAGCGGGAAACACCACAAAAGCAATTACCAAAGGCTTCGCAATCGGCGCTGCAGGACTAACAGCATTAGCACTACTTGCCTCATATCAGCAGATCGTGAATGATCTGTTACAGAAGACAATAGTGTTCGACCTTATGGACCCAATAGTGATGATGGGGATATTCATAGGGATGAGCGTTCCCATTATCTTCTCCGCGATGATTATCCTCGGGGTATCAAAGAACGCTTACAGAATGATCGAGGAAATAAGACGTCAATTCAGGGAAATCCCAGGACTCATGGAAGGAACAGGACAACCAGACTACGATACATGCATCAACATCGCAACAAAAGGAGCTCTAAAAGAGCTTCTACCCCTAATCGTGTTCTCGATACTGACAACGCTCATAGTTGGTTTCGTCGGAGGTATCAGGGCACTTGCGGGCTTCCTCAGTGGATCAATATTCAGCGGGTTCTTCTTAGCAATACTGATGGCAAACTCAGGAGGTCTCTGGGATAACGCAAAGAAATACATTGAATCAGGTCATTTCGGTGGCAAAGGTTCAGATGCACACAAAGCTGCTGTAATCGGCGACACGGTGGGAGACCCATTCAAGGACACCGCGGGGCCATCACTGAACACACTAGTGACAGTTATCTCTCAGATAGCATCGCTGTTCGCTCCTCTGTTCATCGCCTACGCGTTGATAGCAGCTTAGATACACTTTCTGGGGGAAACCCCTACCTTTATAAATCTGAATTAGTCTTCTGTTCGATAGTCTCAACTCAGGAGTAACAATTAATGTACCGACATCTCAGGAACGCTTGGAAGAAGCCGGGCGACAGCTATATCAAGGAAATAATGAAGACTAGGGCAATCCTCTGGAGGAAGCAGCCATCATCAGTTAGAATCGATAAACCAACAAGGTTGGACAGGGCACGCAGCGTCGGTTACAAGGCGAAGCAGGGCTTCGTGGTCGTTAGGACCCGTGTGAGGAGAGGTGGACGCCACAAGTTGAGACCGGTGCTGGGACGTAGGCAGAAGAGGATGGGCGTCACAAAGTTCACTTCAGCCAAGAGCAAGAGGCTCATCGCAGAGGAGAGGACGGCGCGCAAGTACCCGAACCTTGAGGTTCTGAACAGCTACTGGGCGTGGCAGGACGGACGATACAAGTGGTTCGAGATCATACTCGTGGACCCCAACAACCCATCGATCAAGGCGGACAAGGATGTCGGCTGGATCGCTGGAAAGAACTAACCCTTTCTAATCATTTCATCAAATAATTACTGGAGTCTGTTTTTACCCGCTTGGCTCCTTGACGATGTCCTTGAGCCTGAATGCGAACATGACTGCCAGCAGGCATATTGCTCCAGATACCAGGAATGGCGCTGTTTGGAAGTAGTTGATATAGAAATAGCTGGTAATTAGAGGACCTAATGTGAAGCCGAGTCTGTTCCCAGTGATGTTCACCCCGAAGGCTGCACCCACTAACTCGTCTGGAACGGAGCTTGACAGCAGTGTCAGCGTCGCGGGCCAGGTCATGCTCCAGAGCCCGAAGGCGAGGGAGTTCAGGACCAGCATCAACCTCCAGTCACTAACAAAGTGCCATGATGCGAAGAGGAACGGGATCATCACTATCAGGGTGAGAACTGTCCTCTTCATCCCGAATCTTTCCGCGATCTTGCCGCTGGGTATCTGGGTTACGAGGCTCAACAAGTTCTGGGCCGTGAAGAACAGGGCTATCTGAGAGGCAGTCAGCGCGAACCGTGACTTCAGGAAAAGGGGGATGATAAGGTTCATGCCCCCCATTGCCGTGGTCATGAGTATCCCGTAGACGAAGAACGTGAGGAGCACTGGCGCTATATCTGGATTGAATATTTCCCTGAACCCTCCTCCGGTCGAGTCTGTCATGGGCTCCTGTCTCTCTATCCTCAAGGCTGGGAGTATGCTGACGGCGTTAATGGCAGCCCCGACGAGGAACACCTGTTTCCACCCCGTTGTTTCTATAAGGTAGCCACTGATGAGGGTGCTCACTACCCCCGCCATGGGCCATGAGGTGTTCATTATACCGAACACTGATGCTCTGTTGTCCTGTGTGGAGTTGGCCGTGATCATGGCCATCCTGGCTGGCATAAATAGGGCACCTGTGGCGCTGTATACCATGTAAAGAGGTAACACCTCCTGCCAGGTGTTTGCGTTGGACATCATGAAAATTGTGACCATGTTCACCACAGCGCTGCTGATAAGCAGGACCCTTCTCCCGATCCTGTCAAGAAATACCCCCGCTGGGAGCATTAATGACGTGGCCGCTAGGCCGCCAAGGCTGATGACCCACGCGTTCTCTGCCGCTGTGGCTCCAAGGCCTGCCAGAAACAGTGGAAATAATGGCGATATCAGTTGAACCGAGAACCCGAAGGCGGTGTTAAGGATGAACAGGTACTTTAGGTTACGATTCAATGTGCTGAACATAATGAAGAGATTCTTACAGCGTGTAATATAAGTGAGAACCTAGCCGAGGAACTTTATGAGCTTCTCCGCGACTATGGTGCTATTCCCTATGGATGCCTCGACGCTGCCTGCGCCTATGTGTGGCGTGCATACAACGTTGGGCCTTCCAACTAAGTCAGTGTCCTTTGTAGGTTCCTCCTCATAAACGTCCAGGGCTGCTCCCGCGATTTTTCCCTCGTCGAGGGCCTTTTTGAGGGCCGCCTCGTCTATCAGCCCGCCCCTTGCCGCGTTGATAATGTAGGCGGTAGGCTTCATCATCTCAAACTGATCTGAGCTAACCATGTTCCTCGTCTCGAGGGTCAGGGGCAGGTGGATGCTGATGATGTCGCTGTCGGTGTAAACCTCCTCAATGTCCACGAGCTCTGCCCCCAGGGCCTCAACCATGCCCCTGACCCTGTCCCTTGTCCTGTTGTAGATGAGCAGATTCATTCCCAATGCCTTGGCCTTCTCCGCCACGAGGTGCCCGATTCGTCCAAGACCTATGATTCCCATGGTCTTGCCCCGTAACTCGAAGCCCATGAGCCGCTTCTTCTCCCACTTGCCATGCTTCATGATACCGTCGGCTTCGGCGATGTTCCTCGCCAGACTGAAAATCAACCCGATGATAAGCTCCGCAACGGCGTTGCTTGGCGCCTCAGGACTGTTGATGACTTTCACGCCCAGCTCCTTGGCGGTCACGAGGTCCACGTTGTCAAGCCCGACTCCCGCCCTGGCCACGGCCTTCAGGTTCGTGGCCACTTCAAGGACCTCCTTCCTCACCTTTGTCCTGCTCCTGACAACAATGGCTTCGTAGCTTGGGATCTTCTCGATGAGTTCCTCCGGGGTTATAGCTGTGTCCAGATCGACCTGGAACCCCGCTTCCTTCAGCATTTTGACTCCGTCCTCGTGGATGGAATCACAGACTAGAATCTTCACCATTTCTTTATCTCCTTGACTTCGCTGACACGATCTGTATGATGTCCTTGTCCTGGAGCTCGTAGCTGTCCTTTAGCCTCCTCTTGGTCCTTGCGTTCAAGGCGTAGATGAAGCCCTCCATGAGGTCCGAGTGTATGATCCCCGCAAACTCCTTGGCGGTAGTGCCATGGGGAATAAGGAAGCAGTCTGGCAGCACCCTTCCATGGCTGTCTGTGAGCTTCTCCGGGTCCTCCACTGGGTAGGCCACGATCATGTTGAGGAGCCCGTAGAACGCGGTGTTCAGCACTTCCTGGACCCCCGTTCCACCCCACTTGACGAAGACCTTCTCCCTCATCCGCTCCAATGCCCTGATCTGGCCACCCGTGAGCTTCTCCGGGTTCTTAATTGTGAAATCGCTGTCGCCCGGTGTATAGTCCACCAGGCCAGCGTCAGCTGCCCTCCTGAGCGCAAGCTCGGCCTCTGCGCAGGTTGGTACCACCTTGTAACCCGCCTCCTCGATGCGCTTGATGTTGTCCTCGGCGCCCTCCCTGTCAGCCTTGTTGGCTGCGACTATGATGGGCTTGGCCCCCTTCCTGAGCTGGGTCGCGAAGTTGACAAAGTCCTCCTCGCTCCACTGGTATGACCTGTACTCGTCTAGGCTCGCCTCCCTTACCGCCCTGGCTATCTGGTGCCTGCTGATCCCCAGACCAGTCATCTTCTGCTCCAGATGCTTGCTGATTGCCTCCTTGGCCGTCTGGGCGGTCCTGCTGATGCTGCTCCAGTCCTTCTTGATTAAGGCCCTGAGCCAGAGGTCGAACTCCTGCTCGAACATCTTGATATCATCTATGGGATCGTTTGTCAGGGGGTCCACTGGCTGTCCCTGGAGGTTGGTAGCGCCCGAGGCATCGGCCACCACGATTAACGCATCAGCCCTCCTCACCTCATCGAGGAACTGGTTTCCAAGGCCCTTTCCCTGATGGGCTCCTGGGATCAACCCCGGCGTGTCGATGAGGTCCACGGGTATGAGCCTGGTCCCGTCGACGCACGCGCTGTTCTGGGGGTCATCCTGGACTCCAAGCTCCTTGCACACGCATGGGGCGGTGATGTACGCGACGCCCCTGTCAGCCTTGAGTGTCGTGAACGGGAACCCCGCGATCTCCACGGGTTTGAGTGTTGCAGCGCCGAAAAAGGTGCTCTTCCCGACGTTTGCCTTGCCTACCAGCCCTACTATTTTAGCCATGTTGTACTCGCCATCCTACATCGTTGAGAACTGTTCAAAGTGCCCAGCATCTAATCAACAACATGATGGGTTACACTAAAAAGATTCCCACATTTAGGCGTGTCATAGAGAAGGAACTAGCGTCAGACCGCTCGCGGCAGTGACTCTGGGAGGCAGTCACCCGAATTGATTGTTTTTCAAGAGGCTAGCCAGAGCTTTACGTGGATTGGGTTTTTGGAAACGAATGATTAATGTGAATCCATTGGGATCGCACTGAAAAATGAGGATTGGTTACATGCTTCAGGGGAGAGAGTCGTTATCCAATAGTTTATACTGGCTGGATTTCTATGATGACTTGATTTAGATGTATAACAATGAGGGCAGTATAATCAAAATGACCGCATATCTCGTCAGTAAGGACCGTGGGAATAGCTGGGTGATCAGGACTGTACAGTCCATCGGTGGGACCGAGAAGGTCAAGCCATCTGATTTTGAGGGCAAGAAACTCATAGTGCTTGAGGAGTATTAAACAGGCTCCCCTTTTCTTTAATCCAAATAGCAAATGTAATGGATGTAACTCTTAACCTTTCTTGAATCGGTAGAAAACCCATTTGATTATAGCAAAACGGCGCCAAGCGAATGAAGTCTGAGCTCCGCTTGGTACTAATTTCCTTGATTCTATGGGCGACGCTCAAGAGTATGGGTTCGAACTTGAGCTGATGTGGTCTTATTCTTCACTGTCGTAATGGCCGGCGTTCTTCTTTCGCCCGAAGCTGCTGAGTCCCTTTTCCCTTAGCTGCTTGCACAGCTCGTCCGCGGTCTCCTTAGTGACCTCGCCGCGCTTTTCTAGGTACTCGATGATCTCGTAGGCCTGGTCCTCTGTGCTGCACCGCCTGATGAAATCGATGGCGTCGGGGTCGTGGCTAGCGAACTTCCTTTTTGCTTTTGGTTTCTCTACCTGGAACTTGATGTCCGCCTTACCCGCGCCGCTGTATATCTCCTCGGCCAGTTTTGGGAACCGCTTTTTGAAGTCTTTTTTTTCCATTCCAGTCATCCTTTTTTTCTAAATCGTTTTTAATAAATGTGGTGGGGTCAGCGGTCCCGTTCATGTGCCTCAGAGAAGAAGTACTTGATGACGTTTCCCCGCACGTCCCTTTGCACTGTGATACCGGGCGCTATCCATGAGTCACTGCCTATAACCACTCCCGGGTGGATGTTGACGTTGACGCCCGTTTGGACGTTGTCTCCCATGATTACGCCCAGCTTCCTGCGGCCGCTGTCCATCCTCTCTCCCCTGATGGTGACCTCGATGTTGCTCTTGTCGAACCTGAGGTTTGCTGTTATAGTCCCCGCGCCGAGATTACTGTTCTTACCAATGATGCTGTCGCCGATGTAGCTGAGGTGGGCCGCATGGGTCCCCTCACCAATGATGCTGTTTTTGATCTCGCAGGCGTTGCCAACTCTAGTATTGGCGCCCAGGCACGTTGATGCCCTGATGTAGCAGTTGGGTCCAACATCCGCACCCTCACCGATGACCGCTGGGCCTTCAATATAAGTCCCTGTCCTGACCCTCGCCCCCTTCTTGATCCAGACCGGCCCATGGATGCTGACGCCGTCCTCGACTGTCCCGTCTATCCTGAACTCGATCTTCTCCATGGCCCGCCTGTTCGCCTCAAGTAGGGTCCACGGCAGCCCGATGTCCAGCCACTCGTGCTCCTCGACATCGTGTTTCCGCACCGTCACGCCGTCATCGATCATGAGTTGCATGGTATCAGTGATCTCGTATTCGTCCCTTGGGCTCAGCGTCGTCTTTTCGATGTAGCTGAAAACCTTCTCGGGGAAGATGTATACGCCGACGTTTGCGTACTTGCTAGGCTCCGTACCAGGCTCTGGCTTCTCGACCACCTTCGTGATGAGCTCACCGTCTAACCCGAATGCCCCGTATTGGCTGGGGTCATCAACTTTGAGCGCCGATGCGGTGACCTCGCCTTTTCTGTGGGCCTCAACAAGTCTCTTCAGGACCCCCTCCGTAAGGTAGTGGTCCCCGTAGAGCGCCATGAATGCGGTGTGACCTACCCATTCCATGGCCTGTCCAAAGGCGTGGGCTGTGCCCAGTGTCTCCTCCTGGGTCTTGTAACTGATCATTATCCCATGGTTTGTGCCGTTGCCGAAGTGGTCGATGATCTTATGCTCAAGGTAATTGGTCACGAGCAGTATCTCGTTGATGCCCGCTTCCTTCACCCGCATTATCATCCACTCAAGAAGCGGCCTCCCTCCCACGTCAAGCATCGGCTTTGGTATGTTGTCAGTAAGTGGCCTGAGCCTTGTCCCCTTTCCCGCTACGAGTATAACTGCCTTCATAGTTCGCCTAACACCTTCTTGACTAGTAATCTGCCTCGGTCCATAATATCTTCAACGTCTTCCATGGTTTTGCCCTCCACGGTTATCCTTATCAGCGGCTCCGTTCCACTGGGCCGTATCAGCGTCCAGCCGTTCTCCATCTCAAGGCGGACGCCATCTACCGTGCTGATGGAGCCAACGTTCCTGTACGCGTCCTGGTACCCCTCGGCGATCAACGTCATGGCTCTTGGCTTCTGCGTGTCCTCGCATCCCAGCTTGGCCCTGTCCAACGGGTACTCTGGCGCAGCGGAGATGAACTCCTCAATTGATTTCCCCGTCTCCTCAAGGGCCTCCAGAATCTTCAGTGCCCCCATGACCCCCGCCGGGCACATGTGGTGCTCAGGGAAGACCCACGCACCGACTGGCTCTCCTCCGAAAACGGCCCCGTGTTTCACCATGGCCTCTGTGATGAACGCGTCACCTACGGGAGTTCTCACGATCTTTCCTCCAGCCTCATTGACCATGTCGTTTACGTTCATTGATGCGCCGACATGGGTGACGACTGTCCCTCCTCCGTTTCTCTCGACCACGTAGCCCGCGTATGCTGCAAGGGCCCTGTCTGGGCTGACCATCAAGCCGTTGGCTCCGACGGGCCTCATCCTGTCCCCGTCTCCATCGAACCCGAATCCAACCTCGCATCCAAGAGCTTTCATGTACCTGCCAAGCCTCATGAGGCTCTTCCTGCTCGGCTCGGGGGTCCCCGCGGGGAACGTCCCGTCAGGGATCGCGTTGATTATGTTTGATTTGAGGGGGAACTCGCCGAAAGCCAAGGGCGCGAGGGTGGATGTAGCTCCACAGAAGCAGTCCGCCGCTACCATGATCTCGTTCTCTATACTGATTGAGTCTGCCAGCATCTCTATGTAAGGCTCGATAGCCTCAACCTCATCGGTTGAGCCAACAGCGTCCCACTGGGCCCACTCGTATGCCTCCTCCACCAGGACCTTCTCTGTGGCCAGCTGCTCCTCGATGGTGAGGCTCATTCCTTCCCTGTTGAAGACCTTCAGCCCGTTGTACTGCGGTGGGTTGTGGCTGGCAGTTACCTCCACTCCGGCGTCCGATCCCGTCTCACCTATCATCCACGCCGTCACGGGCGTGGGCACCAGGCCGACCTGGAGGACATCAGCCCCGACCGCGTTGAG
>JAUWLH010000185.1 GCA_030613835.1 Candidatus Bathyarchaeota archaeon
GCTTCTCTTGCATACCTCGATGACATCGACAGTGATGCTGATGGCCCTTCCTCAGGCCATGACATTGACCTTGGGGTCCTTCTGGAGTGAGGCCACTAGGGCCACCACGTAGTTCAGTATTGGCTTTGATCCGATATAGACATTTTCAGACATATTGTTCAATGATGGACTCGGAGAGCCTGACACTTAAGTTATACTGTAATTTGTTACTGCATGTTTAGTCATTGTTTTGGTATTAACACAGCGGCAATTGTTGCCGCAAATACTTAATATTGCATTGAGCAAAAGCAATATTATATTTAATGGAATCAAATCCATATTAATAATATAGATTACAAAGGAGGGACAGCCCTATATATTACCGCTACATGTTATAGTCAGGTGAACAGAGTGTCCACGCTGTCAGAAGCCATGCAGGAGAAGTTCAACAAGAAAGACTGCCCCTTCATCCACGACTGCGGGGTACCAGTTACAAGGGACTTTTTCAGTAGGGTGTGCAAGACGCCTGGATATCTCAACTGTCACCACTTTGCCAGGAGAATGGACGAGTTGCGGACACCGATAACCTGGCTGCAGAAGCTAGCGGTGGACCAGGCAAAGATGATGTCATCGGACATCGAGGCCACACAAGCTTAAATCGCAGACACCTTCTTCTTCTATGACCCCATTTGCAGGAATTAGAGACCCTATTTGATTCAGTTTATTTGCTGAAGAAGGGAAAACAGAGCACGCTAGTCACGAGGAACCTTACGCCAGGAATCACATACTATGGGGAGCCAGTGTTCAGCGTTGATAAGGTCGAGTATAGGAGCTGGAACCCAACGAGAAGCAAGCTTGGAGCTGTCATCCTAAAGGGCTTAAAGGAGATGCCCATCAAGCCGGGGTCGCTGGTCCTGTACCTGGGCGTTGCATCAGGGACAACTGTTAGCCATGTTTCGGACATCGTTGGGGAAAAAGGGCACATCTGGGGCCTTGATTTTGCGCCGAGGGCTGTGAGGGACCTGCTTGACAATGTCATCAGGCACAGGAAGAACATCTCGCCAATCTTGGGCGATGCAAGGCAGCCCGCGTCCTACAGCACACTGGTCCAGCCGGTGGACGTGGTGTTCGCGGATGTCGCCCAGCCAGACCAGGCAAAGATCATAGTCGATAACGCGAGATACTACCTCAGGAAAGGTGGTCATATCATGCTCTCCATAAAGGCCAGGAGCATTGACGTAAAGGAGAACCCAAAGAACATCTACGAGGGCCAGATCAATGTCATAGAGGAGGCTGGGTTCATCGTCAACGAGACCATCGACCTACATCCATTCGAGAAAGACCACGCTATGGTCATCGCCTCATCCTGATCTCATGTGCCTCTGGACGGTTGACCAGCTTTCCCTGATAAAGTTGGGGCACTCGCTGTTTTCACTGAAATAATCCCTGATAAATTTTTGTGTCTTCCAGTCGCTTGGGTAACCGGAGTTGAAGTCACCGTGGAGCTCCCTCAGCGCCGCTATGCGCGAGTCCCTCTGAACCTTGGCGAGGATTGACGCCGCGCCCGTTGCCGGGTACTTTGCATCTGCCCTCGGCTCGCACCTTATTACCAGATCAAAGGGTAACACCCCCTTGATCTGGCTGATAACCCTCTCGCTGACAACATCACAGGGATCGATGTGGGCCTCCTCTGGCTCAAGCTCCCTAATAATCGATGCCATAGCCATGGTCTCAAGGTAGTTCAGCCTTCTGAGGGGGACATTCCTGAACACCACCTTATCGATGGTTCTGGGGGACAGCTCGAAGAACCTGTAACCGAGGGCCAGCTCCTTGATCTCGACCGAGAGCCCGACCCGCTTCTTGGCTGAGAGCTTCTTGGAGTCCTTCACGCCTATCTCGCGGAGGGACCCCACAACATCATCATCGAACAACACGCCCGCGATGACAAGAGGCCCTATGACGCAGCCGCGCCCAGCCTCGTCAACCCCAGCGATGGTCATAACACCACTTTATCAGGGTTCTACATTAAAAAACGGTGTCCAAGCTCGTGGTAAACGTCAAGGTACCGGGAAGCATTCTTCCTTGAGTCAAAGTCACGCAGAATGGTCTCACGGGCCTCAGACCCCAATGAGGCCGACCCGTACGCCAACTGGAGTCTACTCGTCAGGTCAGCCACATCCCCGGTCCTGAACAGAAAGCAGTTCACGCGGGGCGTTATCAGTTCACCGCAACCACAGCCATTAACAGTAATGGGGACCAAAACGTACGACATGGCCTCCTGGGGGGGAAATGGACAACCCCTCACGGCTTGAGCAGAGGGCGAACACGTCGAGGGATTGATGGAACTCGACTGGGTCAGTAACGGTTCCCGTGAACTCGTATGAATCCAGCGCGCGCTGCTAGAAGAACTTGCTCAGGTCTATGCCCTTCTCGGGCGTTCCCTCTACCTCTGGTAGAATGTTTTCAACGTTGAGGAGGAACCTCTTTATGGGTAGCCCACCTCCGAACCCACCGATGCCTCCGTTGGACCAGACGACGCGGTGGCACGGGATGATGATGGCAATGGGGTTTTGCCCCACGGCGTTACCCACGGCCCTAGACGCCTTTGGCTTCTTGATGCTCTCAGCAAGTTGCCCGTAGCTTGCCAGCTTCCCTCGGGGTATGCCATGAATTGCTCTCCACACCTTCTTCTGGAAATTGGTGCCCCTGAGATCAAACGGCTCCTTGTACTCCATTTTCTTACCCTCAAAGTAATTATCGAGCCAGTTGCTGATATCATCAAGCTTGCTGGGGCGGTACTCTGGCTCGGCCTTGGTCTGGGTGCTCAATTCCTTCAGGAACTTTTCCTCCGCACACGGGAAATCCAGCCTCAATAGACCTTTGTTTGATCTTGCTAACCAGATTTTTCCGATGGGGCTCTCGACGTCAGAGTAAAATATTTTTTCCATGAAGTCCTCACTCTATTGGGGAATCAATGATTGGTTTGTGAGCTTAAAATTCTGTTGGCTTCGTCATCTCAGAGGAGGATTGATCTAATTGGGGAACTGGGGCTTGATTTTGAGGTGGTCAACCCTAACACGATTGAGGATGAGGAATCGCGGGACCCAGTTGTGAGGGTGGAGGGTAACGCCCAGATGAAAGCGAGTAGTCTGGAAGAGCGTCCAGGTCACCTCATCATTGGGGCGGACACGGTGGTCTTTCATAACGGGGAGATTCTTGGAAAGCCAGATGGAGCGGAAAAAGCTGTGATGATGCTCAGGAAACTATCTGGAAAGCCTCACAAGGTGTACACAGGCGTTTCTGTCCTAAATTCGGACTCATGTGAGGTTTTGACACGTCATGATGAAACAACCGTCTGGTTCAAGGAGCTTGATGATGAGACCATTGAGAAATACGTGGGGACAGGTGAGCCGCTTGACAAGGCTGGAGCTTACGGCATCCAGGGGATGGGAGGGGCGCTAGTGGAAAGGATTGAGGGGTCATACAGCAACGTTGTGGGCTTGCCCTTGGAGCTTGTCCGGGAGATGCTGGATAAAATCTGTGAACAAAACCCAGAAAACAGATAATGATACAGCTATGGCAATACTGTCTAAGAATACATATATTGTTCGGGATTACATACCACTGAGTTCGAATATATAGACTATAGATTCTATTGAACCCAATATATTCTAAAAGACTTACTTTTTTATTGAATCCCTCAACGATGGTAGCAATACAGCGCCACATTACAAATAGCTATCGAGGCAATACAGTGTCAAAACAAGAAAACAAATGGTACTCAGGAATTCCAGTACTGTCCAATGATCGGGTCAGGCTAATCCTCACACTAATTCTCAGCATTTACTTATTCGTATCAAGCCTTGAGGGAGTCAAACATGGGTTCAAGCTCATCTTCTCGGA
>JAUWLH010000080.1 GCA_030613835.1 Candidatus Bathyarchaeota archaeon
TTCAACCCGAAGCTGAGGTGGTCCCCGTCAGTCCACCTTGTGAGAACATTACTCATGGTGGTCCTGATCTTGTCCTGGGCGATCCTGATCCTGAGCTTGCTGAGACTCAGGTATCCTTCAAGCTCTGCGGTGAGCATGTCATCGGCTTCCACTAGCTCGATTTCACCGAACATGTTGGTGAGGGCCTTCCTGACCTTTTCAGGGCTCTCGGTAGGGTTAATCCTGCAACTAATCCTGATCGCCGTCAAGTTCCCTCAGCTTGTGCAGTAGTCTATCGAGGCTCTTTTCCAGGTCATCGACCCCGTTCTCGTTGGTAATGATGTAATCGCTCAGCGCGATGGCAACGCCCATCCCGAAGCCTAGCTCCCGGTGGTCCCGCTCCCTGAAGAACTGCCTGTTCGGCGGGTCGTCGCTGCGCCCCCTGTTCCTCAGCCTATCGTAACGGGTCTCACGTGATGCGTGTACGGCGATAAGGTACGTATCGAAGGCTTCCTCAAAATTGTAAACCTCGTCCATGCTCCTGATT
Organism: Candidatus Bathyarchaeota archaeon; assembly: GCA_030613835.1. Taxonomy (GTDB): domain Archaea; phylum Thermoproteota; class Bathyarchaeia; order TCS64; family TCS64; genus RBG-16-57-9. Next base: position 527 of record JAUWLH010000080.1, read on the forward strand.
CCGTCAAGAGCGACTCTGTTGTTTGGCTCCCCCAGTATCAAAGGCACGCATTTCCTTGCGACGGCCGCGTCTCCTCCCGTCTTACGTATGTCCTCGGCCATCTTGCCAATGTTCTCTGGGGTAGGAGGTAGGTTCCTCATCCTGATCTCCTGCCGGATCACGTCCCCCATGGTGAATACGGTGTAGTTCCTGTCCCTGAGTAGGTTGGCCAGCGTGGTCTTGCCCGAGCCAGCCATTCCCGTTATTAGCAGCAGCCTTCTCTTCACCATTTATTTATCATCTCCAAGCCATCGAAACGCGTCTTTATGTGGACATTATCCAAGCCTTCTTCGATAGCTGCCCGAGCAAGCCTGATAAGGTCTTCCTTTTTCGGAGGATCCTTGGTCTTGAGCTCAGGGGACAACACATCTCCTTGGTTATCGAACTGCTGAAGATAATAAACCTCGCAAAGACCCTTGATATCCCTAGCTATCTGCCTGATGAACTCCTCGTCATCGCTCAAGCCGGGAGCCACGGTGGTGCGTGCCTCAATGGGGATTCCAAGCTCCTTGCAGAGTTTTAAGGTCCCCATTATTGACGCCACGTAACTCCCATACACATCTAGAACCTTAGATATATTCCTGAAATCATCAGGGTTGAGGGGGGCCTTCACGTCCAGTGCAACCCTGTCCACCAGCCCGGTCCTGAGTATCCTCTCAACGTCCTTGAACACGGTGCCATTGGTGTCAAGCATCAGCTTCAGGCCGTAGGATTTCACCAGCTTGGCAGCCTCGATTACCGCATCGGTTTGAAGGATCGGTTCTCCGCCCGTGAACACCACCGCGTCCAATGATGGTACGGGGTCCATGCTCTGGTGAAGTCTCTCGTCGAGGAGGTCCAAGCCAACTACAGTACCCGAGTCGAGGGGTATCAGCGTCGAGTTGTGGCAGTAGGGGCACCTGAGGTTGCAGCCCGCCCAGAAGACCACCATTGATACGTTTCCGTACCAGTCGATAGTGCTCATGTCGGTAATACCTCCGAGTCTTAATTTGACATCATCACCGCCCAAGTTGTGTCAGTTATTCTGCGTCCACATAAATTTAAATCTGATTCACGCCATAACGCCCAAGATGTAAACCCCGGTGAAGATGATTAGGGATCCGATTATGCGTACCCTGCCGTAGCTCTCTCCTAGGAAAACGACACCCATGAGAGCCCCGAGGACCACACTGATCTGCCTCAACGCAAGGATATAGCTCACCTGAGCCAGGCTCATGGCGTAAAGCACCATCATGTAGCCTCCCCTCATCAGTATGCCAGCAAACGTGATCCTGATGGGCGAGGAGAACTCGTTCCTGATGGCCTGGATGCCCTTTCTCCGTATGGTGACTATGATCATCATGCCTGTGACCGAGAAACCGAGCCAGAATGAGTACAGGAGCGGATCAACCGCGGTCACCCCTAGCTTGTCAGTGATGGAGTAAACAGTCGTACCTAGTGCCGCAATCACGGCGTACTTGGAGCTCCCGGACATCAGGTAACGTATGGGTGCAACGAGGTCATCCCTAGTCATGCCTTTTAGGTGCAGGACGTATACGCCGATGAAGATCACCAGGATCCCTAAAAGACCCGTTAAGGAGACTGTCTCACCCAGGAAAATCGCGGCGGCTATGGTGACGAAGACGGGAGAGCTGCGGGCAACAGGGTAGACGATGCTAAGGTCTCCGCTCTCATATGCCTTGCCGAGCCCGATGAAGTAGACCGTCTCGGCCAAGCCGCTTACCAGCAGGTAGGGCACTATCTCAAGCGGTAGGTAAATTTCTGGAAGTATCAGTAAGAAGACGGGGAAGAATAAAACGAGGCCGGATACGTTGAGAAGGAGCATGAATGCCTCCTTGTCATTCCCCTCCTTGGCTAGGTAGTTCCAGAGCCCATGGCTCACAGCTGAGGCAAGCACAAGGACGAGGGGCAGAAATTCCATACAGTTGAACCGCGCTACTCCGTTTTAGGGTTAACCTTATGGTCCAAGATATATGGGTAGGGTAGGATTATCTCAGACATGGGTATACGATCCTTCGTCGCCGTTGAATGCCCTGATGGATCTCTTCACGCAAGGTTCGAGGAGGCACAGGGACGGCTCAAGGCAACAGGTGCCAGCATCAAGCTCGTGGAGGTTGAGAATATCCACATCACTCTAAAATTCCTCGGTGACATCGAGGACCATCAGGTAGGGGAGGTATCCCGGGTCATAAGGGATATCTCCTTTGAGCCTTTCGAGTTCACCGTCGAGGGAGTTGGGGTATTCCCCAACATGAAAAGACCTAAGACCATATGGGCGGGGATATCATCGGGGGTCAGCGAGCTGGCCAATCTATTCAACGTGGTAAATGGGGGACTGATGAAGCTAGGCTTCGAGAAGGACAAACGCAGGTTCCACCCCCACCTCACAATCGCCAGGGTCAGGGGCGGGCAGAACAGAGATAGTCTCGTGGATGCGCTTCTCGGTTTCGAGGAGATGGAGTTCGGGAAGGTCCAAGTTGACAGGATATACCTGAAAAAGAGCGTCCTAACGCCCAGGGGACCCATATACAGCACGTTAACGGAGTCAACACTATCAGCAGATATTTGAGTGTCAGGAGACAAACGAGGAAACACGATGAGCAGCTGGTCCGAGATCAGGAAGAGCGTCCTAGAAAGGATAAAGCCCTCAAGAGCGGAGGAGATAACACTCAAAGAGGTCGGCGACCAGGTAGTAGAGAGGATCAACTCGATCCTAAAGAAGGCGAGAATACGGGGTGTCGCCGAGATCCATGGAAGCGTCCCCCACGGCACATGGATAACAGGACAAATGGATCTTGACATCTTCGTGGTTCTGAACACTTACCGGGAAAGAGGACAACTCTCAGAAGTCCTCGATGCCCTCAGGGAACACACCGACTGGGAGTTCACAGAGGCATGGGCGGAACACCCGTACCTCCAGACGGAGATAGGCGGCTACAATCTAGATATCGTCCCGTGCTTCAGGGCCAGGACTGGGGATAGGATAATGAGCGCCACTGATAGATCACCCCTCCACACAAAGTGGCTGAAGAAGAATCTAAACGAGAAGGGAGACGATGTGCGCCTGCTGAAGCAGTTCCTCAAGGTAATAGAGATATATGGAGCAGAGATCAAGGTCGGCGGCTTCTCGGGCTACCTATGCGAGCTACTCGTCATCAAGCACGGGTCGTTCATGGGGGTTATAGACGCAGCTTCGATGTGGGGCGAGAAGGAGGTCATCAGGTTCAAAGAGGAGACACGGGAGTTTAATGATCCGTTAGTGGTCTACGACCCCGTCGACAGCCTTAGAAACGTGGCATCGGCCCTCAGGGAGGAACCATATCACAGGTTCATCTCGGCGGCCAAGGCGTTCAAGGAAAACCCCAGTGAGAGGTTCTTCACCTTCGACGAGACCCCCGTTGACGTTGATGAATTGATAGAGAAGATAGGGGAGAGGAGCCTTGTATTCGTCGTCATCGAGGAGAGCAAAGCAGAGGTGCCTGACACCCTATGGGGCCAGCTCAGGAGATCAGTTGGGGCTATAGAGAAGCAGCTGATAATACAGGGCTTCGATGTCGTCGAGTCCACCGTATGGAGCAACGAAAAGACCCGCCACATATTCGCCTACATGCTCGTGTCCATCAACAGGACCGAGATGGACAAGCACTTTGGACCTCCCGTGCACCTTGAGAAGGACGTAAAAAAGTTCCTCGAGGTCTACACTGATAACCCCCGCGTAGTTAGCGGACCGGAGATAGAGAACAACAGGTGGTTTGTGGTACTGTATAGGGAACATACCCTGGTAAAGGACACCCTGGATAAGCTGTTGAGTGATGGAGGCGCGCGCATCGGCATCTCAAAGGGGATAGCGGTCAGAATTCTCCAGCATCATAGGATCCTCATGGGGAAATCGATAGGCCCGTATCTCATCGAGGGCTTCGAGAGGCAACTGGCAAAGTTCATCAGGGGAAGGCCGTTCTGGGTTGAGTGACTTCATACCCTTGGATGAGGCGTTGGACAGCAAGGCGGGGCGTTTCCTCTGCTGGCCAGTCTTCGACCTAGAAACAGCGGAGGAAAGAGCATCCCAGTTAAGGGGACTAGGCGTTGAGTCAGTAGCTCTCGGCGGCCCTCACGCGGTCCTCGACTACCCAATCCTGGGCAAGGGACATGTCGGCGTGGTGATCAGGGCCATGTACGAGGGAAGAGAGGTCGCCCTGAAATGCCGAAGGACCGACGCGGATAAAACCACCATGGACAACGAGGCCAAGCTTCTCAGAAAGGCTAACGAGGCGGGCGTCGGTCCACTGGTATACATCCACAGCAGAGACTTCATCGTCATGGAGAAGCTCGTGGGCCCGTACTTCGGCGACTGGGTCAGGGAAAACATCGATAAAACTGACGAGATCAGGAAAAACGTCTCAACCATCATCGGGATAGCAAGGAAGCTGGACGTTGAGAGAATAGACCACGGAGAACTCACGAAGATCAGGCGACATTACATCGTCACCGAGGACGGCCCACGCGTAATCGATTTCGAGTCATCAAGCCTGGGCAGGACCCCACAGAACCTCACCTGCACCGTCCAGAGCATGTTCCTCCAGACCAGGTTCGCCAAGGTGCTAGCTCAGGCTTACCCGATGCCTGATAGGTATGAGCTTCTAAAGGTCCTCAGGAGATACAAGAAAAACCCCGATGAGGAGAACTATAGGGAGGTTCTAAGGGCCATTAACCTGACTTGAGGGGCCTCTCCCAGTACTTTCTTGGGTCTTTCATCGAGCCGTACCCCAGGAGATCGTCGCTCCAGACGAAGAACTTGTTCAGGAAATGGGTGTTCTTGATGAACCACTTGATGACGTCGTGGCTCGGCCCCTTCTCCTTCGTAAAGTTGCAGACTCTGAAACAGATACTGCAACCCGACCCGATCTCCCTCCATTATTCTAAACAGATGTCGGCGTTGCAGTGCCACTTCAACGCACTCTCATTGTTTGCCTCAGAGGGTCTCGAATTTCTTCCTAGCGACCCTCTCGATGTTGCCCTTCCTCGTCACGTATACGGTTAAAAACTTCATAATTTCACTATCGCCCGTATCTCTCCATGGGAATCTTTAAAGAACAGTCACATATTTTATGTGTCGCACTGGGACCGTGGTCTAGCTTGGTATGATCCGCGCTTGGGGTGTGCGAGATCGCGAGTTCAATTCTCGCCGGTCCCACCAATCGCTTCACCTGTGAGTCTTTATCGTGATTCATGCTGCTGGACTGGGTACTGATAGTAGTATAAGAAGTACTAGACTGATTTACTTTTATTCCATTCCGTCCGGAACCGGACAATATACGCATACGTAACGCGCGCATCGGGGGTTAGATGTAAACCCCGCATATATGGCAAGTATACACACCAGATAAACATCCCAATTTATTTATTACCTAAATAAGTTTGATTATTAGAGGTTCTACTAGATGAAGAAACTATATGGGGTAGTTCCCCCAATGACAACTCCTTTTGATGAAAATGAAGAAATAGACTATAAACTATTGAAACAAGACGTAGAATACCTTGTTGGAAAAGCAAACGTTCACGGATTAGCGATAGGTGGAAGTACTGGCGAAGGGTATTCATTTAGTACTAAGGAACTTCGCTCTGCTATTGAGACCACAATAGAAACAGTCAGGGGAAGAGTTCCAGTTATTGCGGGAATCATTGTTGATAGTACAAGGCAGGCTGTAGAGAGGGCAAAAGCATTACAAGACCTTGAAGTAGACGCCTTACAGATTACACCAGTCCATTATCTCTTTAAACCAACTGATGAGATGATGTATCAATATTTCAAAACTATATCTGAAACAGTCGATATTCCAATCCTGATTTATAATGTTATTCCGTGGAGCTATTGCTCACCAGAACTATTGATTAAGATAATTACTGAATTAGAAGGAGTAGTGGGTGTAAAACAAAGTGCTAGCGACGTGAAACTACTTGCAGATCTGATTCTTGGATTAGAAGATAGAGGTACAATATTCACAGCTGTTGACGCTTTACTTTACCCAAGTTACGCACTTGGAGCACATGGTTCAATTGCAGCTATTTTATCAGCTGTTCCAGAATTATGTGTAAGACAGTGGAATCAAGTGGTGCAAGGAGATCATATTGGTGCTCTGGAATCTCATAATAAGCTCTTGATGATTTGGAATGCGTTGTCTGCTGATAATCTACCTGCTAATGTTCGATATGCGATGGAGCTTCAAGGTAGGCCTGGTGGAAAGCCGAGATCTCCTATGCCGTATAGCTCTCAAGAGCAAAAAGACCAAATAAAGATGGCTTTGAAGCAAACAGGAATTATTTCCTGATCCCTTTTTTCAGGCTCACATCTTAGATTCAATTCTCGCCGCTCCCACCCACTCAATCACCT
>JAUWLH010000145.1 GCA_030613835.1 Candidatus Bathyarchaeota archaeon
GAGTTCAACGCCAAGGAGTCGACGCAGGCGGAGAGAGTTGCGTCAGCGGTTGAGCTCCCTGGCCCCGAGACGGATGAGGTCGCGGAGATGGCGAGAAAGCATAACACATACATCTCAATGTCAATGCTCGAGAGGGACCCGCAGTATCCTGATTATTTCATGAACACGGCCTTCATCATGAATCCCAAGGGTAGAATCATACTCAAGTTCAGGAAGGTAAACCCGTGGACCCCTCTTGAGGTCTCTACATCCCCGCATGACCTGTTAGACATCTACAAGGAACCTATCTTTCCAGTCGTTGAGACGGAGCTGGGTAACCTAGCTTGCATGGTTTGCTATGATCAATTCTTCCCAGAGGTGGCGAGGCAGCTGACGTTTAATGGCGCTGAGGTCATCCTCAAGCCCACCATATTCCTGCCATACCCCAGCACATAGACTACGAACCCTACGACTGGTACACCACTGTCAACAAGATGAGATCCATCGAGAATATGATCTACGGGATCAACTGTAACAGCGGAAAATACGGCAACAGCATGATAGTGGACTACCTTGGAAGGATATTAGCGAGAGGAGCCAAGGGAAGACAGATGACAATTGGAGCAACTATCGACGTCCAGGAGCTGAGGGACTATAGAAACAAGACTCAACTACACAACATACTCCAGCAGGTCAGGACCGAGTGCTACATGTACCTCAACGAACCCATCTGGCCAGTGAATAAACCACTAACAGATGGGAAAGACTATTCCAAGTGGGCCCCTAAACCAAAATTCTACAAGAAATAATAAAAGAGGTTTTTATGCCTCGTAAACCACTTTTCCGCCCAGATATGTGGTCAGGACCTTTGTGTCCTTGATGTCGTCCTCGGGGCAGGTCATGATATCCCTGTCGATGACGATCATGTCAGCCAGTTTGCCAGGCTCGATGCTTCCCTTGATGTTCTCCTCAAAGGTCAGGTAGGCTCCGTTCAATGTGTACATCGTTATGGCTTCCTTCCTGGTAACCTTCTGCTCGGTCCCCATCTGGGTATCGTTCATCTCAGTTCGCCTCGCAATGCTGGTCCAGAGACTTACGAATGGTGGGTACGGCGTCACGGGGCTGTCGGTTCCGGCTGCACACATGATACCCTCGTCAAGCCATGCCCTGTGGGGCTTGAGCCACTTGCTCCTCTCCGGGCCCACATTGCTGTAATAACTGTCCCCCAAGTAGTAGAGGAAGCTGGGCTGGCTTGCGACCATGATCCCCATGTTCCTGCAGTCCTTGAAGTTCTGCGCTGTAGGCTGATAAGCGTGGATTAGATAGAACCTTCGTCCCTTGATTGGCTTCAACTCGTTTGTCTTCTTGAATGCCTCTAGAACGATGTCCATAGCGGCTCCGCCAGCGCAGTGGATGCCACAGAGCATCCCACGCATATTGCCAGCATCGACTAGTTTCTGGAGGTTCTCAACTGGGACAGTTAAGACACCATAGTCCTCTGGGTCATCCTCGTAGTGCTCCCGAAGAAGGGCGGTTCTTCCTCCTACACCGCCGTCGATTAGAATCTTAAGACCCTGAAATTTTAGTAGTTCATCGCCATATCCTGAGAGCATGGGGAACTCGTTGATCCTCTTGACGCTGTTCTCGATTGGCTCACTCTTCTGGATAGCTGCCAACATCATGTTGGTCCTGACTGTGAGCTCTCCATTCTCCTTGAGCATCTGGTATGCGGCCATGTGGTCAGTAGAATTACCCGCGTCGATGACGCTTGTTATTCCCACGGCGTTAAATGCCTCGCAGGCGGTCTTGATCTGGCCCATGTAATCCTCTACTCCTTCTGGCGGGATCTGGTTTCTTACAAGGTTAATGGCTGGACCCTCCTCAAGCATTCCTGTTGGCTCGCCGTTCTCGTCCTTGACGATGACGCCTCCGAAAGGCTGCGGCGTGTCCTTGCTTATCCCGCCTATCTCCAGCGCCTTGCTGTTTGCAACAATCAAGTGGCCGCAAGTCCTTGTAAGGACCACTGGGTTATCGGGAGACACCTCATCGAAGTCGTACCTCGATGGGTTCCTATGTTCCGCGAGCTTCGCCTGGTCCCAGCCCCTCCCTAGTATCCATTCACCTGGCTTGGCGTCCTTTACCTTCTCGGCAACGGCGTTTTTTAGATCCTCGATGCTCATCATGGGGGGAGTCCTGCAGTTGATGATCTGTAGCGCTGAGCCCGTTCCAGGCACGTGGAGATGACTGTCGTAGAGCCCTGGCATAACCGTCTTGCCATCAAGGTCTACCATCTTGGTATCTGGACCTATGAGTTTCTTGATCTCCTCTGTGGTACCGACCGCCTGGACCCTGCCGTCCTTGACGGAAACTGCCTCGGCGAAGCTAAATTTCTCGTCTACTGTGATGATCTTGCCGTTTATGAGCGCAAGATCAGCCATGCATGGCTTTGGTGCAGACATAATTATCCCATGAATATCCTCTGTGAATGAATATAATGTTATAGAGTCAGCCAAGCAGGATGTTTATCTCGTAGACGATGAGCTCGGGGGCCAGCCTCCTGCCCTCAGGGGTCAACGCTACGAATCCCAACTCCTCAAGGATCTTGAGATCAGTGTAAACGTTCTTTACATCCCTGCCAACGACCTGTGCTAACTCATTGATGCTCCTGTACAGCCCTTTTGCGAGGTGGTCAAGGAGCTCCAGTCGTCTTGGAGTCAGTTTCTCGTACTGCTTTGAATCTAGGGACATATCTTCCTCGGCCAGGTACTCAAAGTCCTCTCCCTCCTGGTATGCCCTCAGCGCGTGATCCATGCTCGTCCACTCGATGTACTCATCGAAGACCCCGGGTGGCATCCTACCCTTTGCGAATTCCTCGTGCATCAGGCTGAGGCTGCCGTACTTCTCGGTCAATGTCCCAACCCTTGTCTGAACCTGTAGCAGGGGTATGCTCTTGACGACCTTCCAGTCCATTATTGGTGTAGACACCAATAAACCCTTATTAGTTTACCTAATTAAAAAAAGGGTGAGAATGATGCAATTTCCAGTGGATAAGATATCGGATAATATCTGGGAGGTGCCCACGGCATATAATAGGCACATGCGGGTACCAGCGAGGATCTACGCGGACCGTCACCTCCTCGACGCGATGATGAGGGACAATACATTGACCCAGGCAGTCAACATCACGCAACTCCCAGGACTAGTAAAATACGGCATAACGTTGCCTGATGGACACCAAGGATACGGGTTCCCCATCGGCGGCGTCGGCGCCTTCGACATGGACGAGGGAATAATCACCCCTGGCGGAGTAGGTTATGATATCAACTGCGGCGTCAGGCTAATGCGCACGGACCTCACATTCAAAGAGGTAGACGCAAAAAAGCAGGAACTCATCAATGAGATATTCAAGCTGGTCCCATGCGGAGTCGGCGTCGGCAGCAAACTCAGGTTGAGCACCAGCGAGCTCGAGAGAGCCATCAGTGAGGGAATCCAGTGGGCCGTGGACAAGGGCTTCGGCTGGGACAGAGACGCTAGCCACAGCGAGGAGGGCGGAGGCATGAAAGAGGCGAACCCCGACAAGGTGAGCCACAGAGCCCTCAAGAGGGGCTCAAGCCAGCTGGGCACCCTTGGCGCAGGAAATCACTTCCTTGAGATCGCCAAGGTCGACAAGATCTTTGATCAGAAGGCCGCGAAGATTTATGGAATTACTGACCCTAACCAGGTACTCGTATGGGTACACACAGGAAGTCGAGGCGTCGGACACCAGGTGGCCACGGATTACATCAGGATCATGGAGGAGGCCACCAGGAAGTACAGGATCAGGCTCCCAGCTAGGGAACTAGCATGTGCACCCTTGAACAGCAGGGAGGCAAAGGACTATTACGAGGCCATGAGCTGCGCAGTGAACTGGGCTTTCATCAACAGACACATCATCATGCATCAGGTCAGGACCGCGTTTGAGCACATCTTCAAGCGAAGCGCAGAGGACATGGGTATGGAGCTGGTCTACGGTATGACCCACAATACCGCCAAAAAGGAGGAACACAACGTTGACGGCAGGAGCATCAAGTTAATGATCCACAGAAAGGGCGCCGCACGAGCCTTTGGGCCTGGGAGAGAGGACCTACCGCAGGACTATAAATCGATTGGACAGCCCGTGCTACTCGTGGGGACCATGGGGACCGCGAGCTACCTGCTCAAGGGTACTGAGAGAGGGGAGGAGGTCAGCTTCGCCAGCACGGCTCACGGGGCGGGAAGGGTCATGAGCAGGACAGGCGCAAGGCGCCAGTTCGATGCTAGGCACATCATCAGCGAGTTGAAGAAGAAAGGAATAATCATCAAGGCCGCCAGTGGCAGGATCGTTGAGGAGGAGAGCCCTGACAGCTACAAGGACGTGCACAGGGTCGCCCAGGTGAGCCACGAGGTGGGTCTCGCCGAGAAGGTGATGATGAGCACCCCAATCGCGGTGGCCAAAGGATAGTTTAGCCTACCTAAAAAGGGTTAAATACTACTTTTTTATCCCTATTCTGACCGATTTGACAGAGAGAATCAAGTCTCACCTTTGGTTTACACTTTACACGTTGATGAAACTGGGTGCGTCCAAGACCCCTATCAGGATCAGCACGACACAACTAA
>JAUWLH010000096.1 GCA_030613835.1 Candidatus Bathyarchaeota archaeon
CGGCACAACCACCATAGCCACCGATCCCCATGACGGAGTAAGTCTAAACCTGCCAGTACCGGGCTTCAAGGCCGACGCAGTGACCCTGAGCCACGACCATCAGGACCACGCAAACGGGCTCCACCTCTTCCAGTGCGATCACTACACGGAACCCGTGGACGCCATAGTGGGCACCGCACGCCTCAGGGGGGTATCCTGCTATCACGAAGATGACAGAGGCAAGCGTCTACGCCCCAAAATCGCCTGGAGCATAACCATGGACGGCATACAGGTAACCCACCTGGGGGACCTGGGCCACTACCTGAGCCCCGCACAGATGTTCCAGATAGGAGTCCCCGATATCCTCATAGTCAACACGGGCGCAAACATAGCCCTCGCCGAGGACAACATAGCCCTCCTCAGCCCCAGGGTCATCATCCCCATGCACTACTACACCCCCGGCATCGACTTCCCGTACTTCCACATGAAGACCGTCCTCGATTTCACAGATGGCAAGAAGGATGTGGAACATGTGGAAAACGAGCATACCTATACCAGAGAAATGTTAACCGGCCGACCAAAGATACACGTCTACAAGTCGCCTAGGAAACGAAGATAAACACTAACGACTCCTTCAATCCATGAAAGTCCCCAAGCTAATAGACATTTTAGCCGCTCAACAGCGAATCAAACCATACCTGAACCCATCCCCACTGTTCACGTACCCAACACTGAACGAGTACCTGGGGTTCACGGCGTACATCAAACACGAGAACTACAACCCCACAGGAGCATTCAAGATCAGGGGAGGCATCAACCTCGTCAGCCAGCTGACCCCCGAGGAGAAAGAGAAGGGCGTAATAACGGCCAGCACAGGCAACCACGGTCAGAGCATAGCCCTCGCCGGCAAGATGTTCGGCGTCCAGGTTCACATCTGCGTACCTGTGGGAGCAAATCCTGGCAAAGTAGCAGCCATCAGAAGCCACGGAGCCCAGATCCATGAGCAAGGCAGAGACTTTGACGAGGCGGTCGAGAACGGTATACGCCTAGCCGAAGAACACGGTTACCTCTTCATAAACAGCGGAAACGAGCCCCGCCTAATAGCCGGGGTCGGAACCATCGGCCTTGAGATAATGCAGCAGCTCCCAGATGTAGAAGTGGTCATGAGCCCCGTTGGCTCGGGGACAGGCGCAGGCGGAACAGCCACAGCCGTCAAGACCCTGAACCCCGATGTCAGGACAATCTCGGTTCAGGCCGAGAACGCGCCCAGCATCCACATGAGCTACCTGAGCGGCAAACCCGAGTCCACCCCCACCGCCAACACCTTCGCGGACGGGCTGGCAACCAGGAACGCCTTCCAGCTACCCCTTGGCATCCTCAGGGACCACGTCGACGACTTCATACTGGTCTCAGAGAACGAGATGAGGAACGCCATCAAGCTTTACGCCGAGCACTGCCACACCATAGCTGAGGGCGCGGGTGCCGCCACCCTCGCGGGGGCCATCAAGCTCAAAGAGCAGCTAAAGGGAAAGAAAGTGGCCCTCGTCCTCAGCGGGGGCAACCTCACCTATGAGGAACTCATGAAGTGCCTGAAGTGATCTTATGCTAGAGGATATAATCAGGAATGCGGCGGAGGACCTAAGGGCAAGGGAGAAGGCAAGGGACGAGGCTTACAGCCGGGCCAGGAGGGCAAGGATGCTAAGCAAACAGACAATACTGCTCCTCCATAACGGAAATCAGGGGAAGGCCACAGCCAAGCTGGATGAGGCAGGTTCATTGCTGAGGGAAATCAGCGTCTACTCGGAGGAGTTCACCGAGATCGGGTTCTACGAGGCCGTCACGGCCGCGGGGCAGGAGTACGCAGAGGCCAACATTCTCCTCTGCCTGAATACAGGAAAAGAGTACCCGTCACCCGAGGACCTCGGCTTAGATCATAAGGACTACATCCTCGGCCTCGCCGATGTACCGGGAGAGCTGCGCCGTCAGACCCTGGACCTTCTAAGGAACAGGGACTTGGAGGCGGCCGAGGAGAACCTCACCACCATGGAGCAGATCTACCTTAACCTGACTGAGATGGAGGAGGCGAGCCTGCTCCTGAAGGGCCTAAGAAGGAAGCTGGATGTGGTCAGGATGGTAAATGAGCGTACTAGGGCTGAGATAACCACCGAGGTGAGCCGGGAAAGGCTCAGGAAGCAGCTAGCAAAAACTGGGGATAGATTAGCAGAATAATATCACATATCATTTATATTACCCAAATTCAATCCCTACCCTGCTAGAAGGGAAGACTGAGACTATTGTGTACTCTAACTTAACCAAAAGGAAAACACTACCCCGTCTAGTCGATTCTATGGAGGAAAAACAATGACAGGTAACCCCATACAGATCTATGACACTATGACCCGGAGTAAACGCCGGTTTGATCCACTTAATCCACCAGAGGTTACCATGTATGTCTGTGGCCCCACCGTATACGGGGACCCCCACATAGGCAACCTCCGGAGCTTCACCAGCGGCGACCTCATAAGGCGCTGGCTCGAGTACCGGGGATACCACGTCAAGTACATCATGAACATCACCGACATAGACGACAAGACCATTAGGGACAGCGGAAAGGAGGGAAAGACCCTCAAGGAGTTCACCGAGCACTACACCGGTGTCTTTTTCAGGGGACTAGACCTGCTGAACATCAAGAGGGCCATGAGCCACCCACGCGCAACAGTTTACGTGGAGCAGATGGTGGAATTCATCAAGACTCTGGAGGAGATGGGCTACGCGTACGACGCTGAGGATGGCGTGTACTTCAACATCGCCAAGTTCGACGGCTATGGCAAGCTAAGCGGCATTGATCTCTCCCAGGTGGAGCAGACCGACAGGGTCGCAGCCGATGAATACGACAAGGAGAACGCCCAGGACTTTGCGCTATGGAAAAAGGCCACGGCGGAGGAGATCGAGAGGAAGATCTATTTCGAGTCCCCATGGGGACCCGGCAGGCCAGGATGGCACATCGAGTGCAGCGTCATGAGCAAGGAGCTCCTAGGGGAGACTATCGACATTCACGCTGGAGGCGAGGACCTTGCCTTCCCCCACCACGAAAACGAGGTAGCTCAGAGCGAGGCGCTGTCAGGCAAGCAGTTCGTCCGCTATTGGATGCACATGAGGCACCTCCTTATAGATGGTGGCAGGATGGGCAAGAGCCTGGGAAACTACGTGAGCTTCGATGATGTGCTGGAAAAGCACAGTCCAGACGCGTTCAGGTACTTCTACATAAGCACCCATTACAGGCGTCCCCTGAACTTCACGTGGAGCGCCATGGAGGGCGCCGAGAACACGGTGAAGCGACTGGAGAACACCCTGAGCCTCGCGGAGAACGCACTCAAGGGTCCTGACACCAACATAGACTTCGGTGAGAGGGAGGATACCCTGATCTCCACGGTTCGATCCGAGAAGGCGAGCTTCATCGAGGCCATGGACGACGACATGAACACGCCAATCGCCCTCGGGCACCTTCACAAGATAGCGGGGGCCATAAACGCCTACGTCCAGGAGACAGCCAACAAAGGGGTGCTGGTCGAGGCCTACGGCGTCTACGTCGAGCTGCTTTCAGCGCTAGGTCTCTTCGAGAAGCGCAGCACCGGCGGTAGCGAGGTGGCCGACAAGCTCATGGGCTTCATCGTGGAGCTCCGCCAAGAGCAGAGGAAGGCCAAGAACTGGGCGCTCGCGGACCTGATCCGTGACAAGCTCAAGGAGCTCGGCGTTGAGCTCCAGGACACCCAAGACGGGGCTACCTGGAAGTTCAGCTGATTCTGCCGCAGTGAACGGTCCAGTCTCCCGGATAAACCGTGGGCTGGAACCTGGTATCGAAGATCACCGACCTGTAGGGGGCGTAGACCTCCTCGATCACCTCGCCTATGGGGTTTCTTAACTCCCCTACCTTCTCGTCCCTTTCGACGACAGCGTTCAGCTCGCACGTGTTTGTGAACAGACCACCCATGCTTGTCTTCGGCCAGCTACTCTCGTGGGCCACATACTGCTTCATATCCTGACCGACGGGCTCTTCTTGGATCATTCCAAGGCCGATCATAACGTTCCGGCCTCCCTGGACCCCGACCTGAACGAGGTCCTCCCACAGCCTGCCTCCTCCCCCCATCTCGACGCCGATGCAAGGGATGTCCCTGATACCCGTCTGGATGCTGAGGCTGCCCATCATGTGGCTCCTCGTCCGTACTCCCCCGAGGACAGGCACGCCTTGACCGAACCACTTGTAGAGCTCCCTGTTCCTATTACCGACTATCCTGTCAGTCTCCTCAGTTCCTCGGGCGTGGATGTACCTGGCCATGAATGCCTTGCCGCCCTCGTGCATGTCAAGCACCACGTTGCAGTCCTTCACGAGGTTCTCCCAGAGACTTGATACGATTCGCTCCGTCAGGAGCCCCTTGGGGTTCCCTGGCCAGACCCTGTTCATGTTGAGGTTCTCGTAGCCGATGCTAGGTGGAGTTATCCTGTACGCGGTATTGAATGCCAAGGGGTTTGAAACCGGTACCGTCAGTATCTTTCCGGATAACTCCTCCGGCTCAACGTTGTCCATTATCCTGTTGATGATCTCGATTCCACTATACTCGTCCCCGTGTTGAGCGCCGAGAAGTGTCAATGTGGGGCCGTCACTGATCCCGTTCACAGCCCTAACCCAGACTCCGATAGGGGAACCATCGGGATAGCTGGCGAGCTCGACCCTGAAACTCGTCTTTGAGCCCTTTCCCACCGATTTATTGAATATCTTCATAGGGGAATCATGTCGCCCGTGTTTGAAGGCTTTTATCCTCAAAACTCCTGCGTAATTCCATGGGTTCAAAGATCAAGGAGACCGTTCTCGCGTGGCTGGAGGACAACTCCGCCCAGATGTTCAAGATGAGCGACCAGCTCTTCAAGTGGGCCGAGCCAGGTCTCCGCGAGTACAAGTCAAGCAAATTGTTGGCTGAGTACATGGAAAAACTGGGCTTCAAGGTAGATAAGGGAGTCTCAGGTATGCCAACCGCGTTTAACAGCGAGTGGGGCGACGAGGGGCCAGTCATTGGGTTATTCGCAGAGTATGACGCAACTCCTGGGCACAGTCAGAAACCTGTCCCCTTTGATGAGCCAGATGTTCCTTATGCACCTGGGTTCACCGACGCCCACAACATGTTGGGGGTTGCGAGTTGTTTCAGCGTAGGCGCGTTAAAGGCGGCGATTGAGGACCATGGGCTAAAGGCGAGGATCAGGCTCCTAGGTACACCTGCCGAGAAGCTTTGCGTAGGAAAGCCATACATGGCCCGTGATGGCTGGTTCGACGGTATGGACTGCCTGCTTGCATGGCACCCAGGCGGCCCCACTACGGTTCTGGGCGAGGTTTGGCCGAGGACCTACAAGTCTATGGTTTACAGCTTCAAGGTGGACGCCGCAGCTGAGGGGCAAAGTGGTGCGGTAACATACCCTGGCTCACTTGACGCCGCGGTTCTCATGTATAACAACGTGAACATGATGAAGGAGCACATGCCAGCCATCATGCGGAGGGGAGGTAGCATAAACGAGTTCATGATGACAGGAGGTCAGTGTACCGTGGCCAATCCCACACTGAGTCAGATTATTTACGCGTGGAGGAACAGCAACATCGTTGATCAGGAGGACGTCGGAAAGGTCATCGACAGGTGCGCTGAAGGAGCGGCACTCGTCGCTGACTTAAACGTCGAGCCCAGAACTCTGACCGCAGTCAGGACGGGGCTCCCAAACACCGTCATGAAGAACGTCATGTGGAAGAACCTCAACAAGATAGGGGCACCGGCATACACCGAGGAAGACAAGGAGTTCGCCCGCGAAGTCCAAAAAACCTTGGGTCTCAAACCTCTTGACGAACCCATGTACACTGAAATTGTGCCCCCTGAGAAGGCGTACGGGGACTTCCACCCAGCAGACGACGTGAACGAGTTCACATGGCACTGTCCCACTGCTAGGCTCTATGTGAGCAAGGCAATGGAGCCCATCGCAGGAGTCAGGTACCC
>JAUWLH010000109.1 GCA_030613835.1 Candidatus Bathyarchaeota archaeon
TCCTGTCCCACGAACCGATGTTATAGATGTCCACCCGATTGCCCCTCTCGATCCCTTTCATGATGCCAGTGATACAGTCATCAATGTACAGATAGGACTTGGACTGGGAGCCATCGCCTAAGACCTCAAGCTCGTCCGGACTGTCCCTGAGCTTGTGGACGAAATCGTAGATGACACCGTGGTTGCTTCTGGGCCCCACGACGTTGGCTAGGCGGTAGATGATTGCCCTGCACCCGTACATCGAGGCGTATGCGGTTAGGAGCGCCTCACAGGCTAGCTTGGATGCGCCATAGAGCGATATGGGCACCAGTGGACCATAGTCTTCCCGAGTTGGGATGATCTCGGCCTCACCGTAAACGGTGCTTGAAGATGTGAACGCAATGAACTTTTGTTCTCCGCTACGCCTCATGGCCTCCAACAGGTTGTAAGTCGCCTTGATGTTCTGCCTGAAGTGGTCCTCGGGCGATGCGTTCTTGGCGTTGACCTCGGGGTTGGCGGCCAGATGGTAGACCTCGTCGCATCCCTTAAGAGCGCCATCAAGAGCGGTCTTGTCAAGTAGGTCCATCTCCATGAGCTCCATCCTGGGGTCATCGCTCCACTGTACCAGGTGTTCCCTGCTTCCCGAGGACAGGTTATCGATCACATGTACCTCCTTGCCATCCTTGATGAGGCAGTCCACGAGGTGGCTCCCAATGAATCCAGCTCCACCAGTTACGAGGGCCTTCAATTTAATCAAATCATGAAGGAACAATGTCCCATAAGAGGTTAACGCGAACGCCCCTGCTCAAACATGCCTGGGAACACGAAGAAGAACAGTTGGAGCACGAAAAAGACCAGCATTGCCGAGAGGTATATCATCAGCCCATCCATGGTCAACGGAACGTTTCTCAGCAGCATGCCCAGCCCCAGCCCCGCGGCCCCGTTCACTATGTCCTGAACGGCCTTCAACGGCCGCAGCTTGAGAACATACCTGACGACACCTGAGATTATTCCCCACACACCCATGGTCATAAGGAACCAGTAGAAGGCAGTCAGGAGGTCAACAGGGGGCTCGTGGAGCCCGATCTTTGCGAGGGAGATACCCCAGCCCAGCGCCTCTGCGGGAAGGCTGGGGGTGTTCATGAGAATTGTCGCCACCACCACGAAAAGAACACCGATGTTCAGAGCCGATATAAGGTCAAATGATGGCAGGAGATCGACGGGGATTATCTCGCGTTTGTGCTCCCGCATTGCACGGGGACGGGAGACGAATGGAATCTGTATCCCCGAGTCGCTGTAGGCCACGTATGTACCGCTTACCTTGTCCATGTACTTGTCACGTGGGTCAATAGATGAGATGACCCCGCCGAGAAAATCGAATAGGACGAGCACCCAGTGGGCCTTTGAGAGGTTCCTTATGGTTATAGCCATTATCCCTGGATTCCTCTCCCCCCTATTGACCACCTTGAGCCCGATGATCTGTTTCCCGAATGTAGCCCCGTAAACGTACTCGGTTACAATCGAGTACACGATCTGTGCCAGCCCCAGGTAGAATGGCGCGGCCCATACTCCCTTCCAAGCCAATTCACTGCCGAACAGTGAACCTATGAGCAGAGGGAAATACGCGAAGATGGAAAGTACGAAGCCGAATACCGCTATTATGAAGGCGTCTATGATGTACGCGAAGAGCCTCAAGGCCCAGAAGCTCTGGAGCCTGAAATCCCTCACTAGAATCTCGAAGCCGTCCTGCCTGACGGTGTGGATGATTGGCTTTCCACAACTGTAACAATACTGGTCCTGGTCACCATTGTACTCTCCGCAGTATTGGCAGTGTGACATCGCTAACGATATTATTTAAAGAAGTGAGATTTAAAGGTCTACTCGGAATCGAACTTCCATTTCAGCATGAGCATACTGCCCAGCGCCTTGACGACCCCAGGGTGCGACGTTACCGCTGCCTCCCTCAGGAAGAAAGGCACGCCCTCCTCCTCGACCAGGAACAGGGCCCTGCCACCCACCTCGTGGTCCATGACACACCCCCTGATCTCCACCTCGTGGCTGTACTTTATCTGAGCGTCCTCGCCAAGAACCTCCTTCAATGCTACGAGGTTCCTGTTCTGCTTCGCGGCGTCATCACTGCTCAGGGAACCCGGCTCCCTCATCAGCACCTTGATGTCCACACCCTTCCTGACCGCCTCACCCAGGTCCTCCCTCACCTGGTCGATGTACTCCATGGCCCGGGTTGATATTATCAGTGTCTTCTCAGCGGACCTATACATTTTGCGGGTCTCGTCCATTGAGACATGGCCCACGCTGACGATCCTGATTAACCCAGTCCTCACCTCACCGGTACCCGCCTTCATGAATATCGAGGATGCTATGTCCTCGAAACCATCCCTGTAATCCTCTATGACAGTGAGTTGCTGCCTGATCTCGTGGCGTGACGCCGAGACCAGCGCATCGGCGATCTCACCCGGGGTCAGGGGGGAATAAAGAGCGGGCCGCCCTGGCCTAACTATGAGCAGCCCCTTTTGGCTCAGCTCGTCCAGCCCGCCCTATATCCTTGCGTTTGGGACACCGCTGGCCTTGCTGAGGTTTGGTGCCTTGGTTTCACCGAGATAGATGAGGTGGGCGAGGGCTGATGACTGGTATTCGTTGAGCCCCATGTTGCTGAGGGTGAATTTGAGCTGCGATATTTGGCGTTCCATGTGTCCCTACTCCTGTGTCTGTGTGTTTACATAGATTTATAAGAGATAAACTTACCATCCCAGAGTAGTAACATAGATAACGGTTCCAATTAGGAGATAAAACAATGAAAGTAATGATTATGGGAATGGACGGCTACCTTGGCTGGCCCCTCAGCATGTACCTCGCAGAAAGAGGACATGAGGTGAGCGGCATAGACAACATGCTACGCCGAAAGACAGTAGCTGAGATAGGCAGCTGGAGCGCGACTCCGATAAAATCCATTGAGGAGAGGCTCGTCGCGTACAAGAAGGTATCAGGAAACGACCTCACGTTCTACAAGGGAGACCTCGTAGAGTCAAGCTTCGTGGACCTCGCGGTTAGAAAGGAGAAGCCGGATTGCATCGTCCACTTAGGAGAGATCCCAAGCGCACCCTACAGCATGATCGACGTCAATCACTGCAACTTTACCCAGATGAACAACATGGTTGGCCACAACAATATCCTATTCGCTATGAAGGACCATGTACCCGATGCCCACCTCCTTAAGCTGGGCACAATGGGAGAGTACGGCACGCCTAACATCGATATCCCGGAAGGATTCTTTGAGATCGAGTACAGGGGTAGGAAGGACAAGCTGCCCTTCCCCCGTCAACCGGGCAGTTGGTACCACCTAGCCAAGGTACATGAGACCTGGAACCTCATGTTCGCCAACAAGATCTGGGGCATCAGCGCTACGGACGTTATGCAGGGAGTGGTCCACGGACTAAGCACACCGCAGATGGTAAACGATGACCTCATCACGAGGTACGACTTCGATGAGGTGTTCGGTACCGCAATCAATAGGTTCTGCGCCCAAGCGGTTGTGGGTCATGAGCTTACACCTTACGGCAAAGGCGGTCAGACAAGGGGTTACCTGGCTCTACGTGATAGCATGCAGTGCTTCACCATTGCCATCGAGAACCCACCGAAGGAGGGCGAGTACAGGGTCTTCAACCAGTTCGATGAGACCTACAGTGTGAACGATCTAGCAGAGCGGGTCAGCAAGGTGGCGCAGGAGTATGGATTGGAGGGCAAGATATGGAACATTCCCAACCCTAGATTGGAGGCCGAGGAGCACCGCTATGAGCCCGATATGGAGCATCTTCCAAACCTGGGCTTCACGCCGACTAAAACTCTCAAAGAGGAGCTTCACATCACCATCCCCAAGCTCATTGAGTACAAGGATAGGATCGAGGCGAAACGCGAGTCGATCATGCCAAAGATCAAGTGGACCAATTAATCCACTATTTTTTATTCTCTTTTCATAATATCTTCAACGACTCAGAATGACCGATGAAACAATCGAAGGACGTTTACTGGTCTCGGTTGTTATACCGGCGTATTTTGAGGAAAAGACCATCGGCGCAATAGTTAAGAGATGCCTGCCATTCGCTGACGAGGTCCTCGTCGTCAATGACGGAAGTACAGATGATACCGTGAAAGCGGCTCGCGCAGCGGGGGCTCGGGTAGTGGACCTTGCCAAGAACAGGGGCGTGCTGGGAGCCACTCAGGTTGGATTGAAGGAGGCGTCTAGTGACATCATCGTCACACTGGACGCGGATGGGCAGCATGATCCAGCAGAGATCCCGAGGGTCATCAAACCTATCGTGGAGGGCAGGGCTGACCTGGTTATGGGGGTCCGTCCGTCTTTCCCCTACTTCAGTGAGAGGCTCCTGACATGGATGACAAGTCTGAAGGTGCCCGGGGGCGATGCATCAACGGGTTTCAGGGCCGTGACAAGGGATATCGCCAGAAAGATGGAGCTGCACGGACGGTGCATGTGCGGGACCTTCGTGCTTGAGGGAGCTAGACACGGAGCCAGGGTGGCGAGCGTCCCCATCTCGGTGCGTGAGAGGGAAGACGGGAACAGGCGCATCCAGACCGAACATGTCACCCAGTTCTTCATAGTTCTGAGGGCCCTGTTGTGGTAACGTTTTTAGGCGCGGGGCACTGTTTTGGGATACTATACAGAGAGTGTTGGTATGAGCAAAGGAGTTACTGTTTGGTTCACTGGTCTTCCATGTAGCGGCAAGACCACAATCGCCGACAGGCTTGGCGAGGTCCTGCGGGGGCGAGGCGAGAAAGTTGAGAGACTCGACGGAGATACCGTGAGGAAGGGGCTTACCAGTGACCTAGGCTTCAGCAAGGAGGACAGGGCCGAGAACATCAAGCGGGTGACATTCGTCGCCAAGCTGCTAACAAGGAACGAGGTCAAGGTGCTGGCCACCTTTGTGTCACCGTACATCGACAGGCGCCAGAAGACCCGTGAGGAGATAGGTGAGTTCATGATGGTCTACGTTAGGACCCCCGTCAAGGAATGCATTAGGAGGGACGTAAAGGGTATGTACGCCAAGGCTCTCGCGGGGGAGATCAAGGGATTCACGGGAATCGATGACCCATACGAGGAGCCGGTCAACCCTGAGCTCGTTGTGGATACGGACAAAGAGACCATTGAGGAGAGCGTCCAGAAAGTGCTCGCTGAGATGGAGAAAAGAGGGTATCTCTAAAAAATTTTTAAAATATTACTCGACCACGATCATGGTCAAGGTTGATCTAACGTGGTTCAGGCGCCTGATCTTTGTTGTGATTGTATCCTTGAGATGCTGCATCGTCTCGGCCTCTAGCCTAACGACGTAATCATATACGCCATAGACGCCGTATACTTCCTTGACTTCTGAGATCTCTCTAAGCGCTTCAGCGACGTCGGTT
Source organism: Candidatus Bathyarchaeota archaeon (assembly GCA_030613835.1). Taxonomy (GTDB): domain Archaea; phylum Thermoproteota; class Bathyarchaeia; order TCS64; family TCS64; genus RBG-16-57-9. The sequence continues at coordinate 5,416 of JAUWLH010000109.1, forward strand.
CCTTCACCTAAATCCGTGTTAATCAGAACGAATGCTGTGCTTACCATATACACCAATGCTTCGTTATCTTGTCAAGTTTTAACGTTTTCGAACGTCTCAAATGGCAAGACTATATAGTATATACTAAATCAGAATGTTCATAGTTTTGTACCGATACAAATCAATTAAAAAATCGACGTATAACGAAGTTTGAAACGTCGCAACATTTATTGCGCGTAGAAAAAAAAGGTAAATGGTTACTTTGTCCCTTTCCCGTAAGATAGCAGTGATAGGAGCCGGGATGACCAGGTTCCACCATAAAATCCAC
>JAUWLH010000183.1 GCA_030613835.1 Candidatus Bathyarchaeota archaeon
GCTGAGCTGGGAAGCTCGTCATCTTCCTGATCGCCTCCTCCCATGTCAGCACCTTCTCCTCGCGTACATACTTCCCAAGTATCTTGGGGTACGTTCCATAGTGCCTCGGATGGGGCTTGCCGCGGCAGAAGGGCCCCTCAACCGTGCAACAGCTCGCATCGGTCCCGACCATGTGGAGGGGGTGCCTCATGATGCGCTTCACGTCCTCCTCGGCCCCATAGAAAATGATCATACCCACCGATCCCTCCTCTTCTACTAGAACCTCAAAGACAGCGGTGAACTCGTCCTCCGCACCACGATGCTCCTTAATCTGAGTGATAGTCATTCCCTCGATGGGCTTGTTTTCCTCAGAGATCACGGAGGTGACGTAGACATTCTCCCAACCAAGCTCCTTAGCAAAGTTCTCCCAGCCATCTAATCCTTTCTCGATATCGCTCTTCATCCGAGCCCTCAACTCAGGGTCCCTAAGCCGCTCAAGAGCTGCATCCCTCCCGCCGTCATGAGCCCACGGGGGAAGCAGGGTCATCAACGAGGTCGCCCCCGCCTTGTACGGGTACTGATCAACGGTGATATCCAAGCCCCGGTTCCTAGCCGCCTCAAACATCTTCATGGTCTCGACGCTGCTGCCCCAAAGAGCCCTGCTGGCTATCTTGTGGTGGCTGATCTGAACTGGTATGCCAGCCTTCTCCCCCACCTCTATCGCCTCGTTCAGGGCGGCCATTAGGGTTTTTCCCTCGCCCCTGATGTGGCTGTCATAGATTCCGCCATACTCCGCGGCCACCTTCGCCAACTCAATGATCTCGTCAGTCTTCGCGTAGATTCCTGGAGGATAGATAAGTCCTGTGCTCAACCCGTATGCCCCGGAAAGCATCGCCTCCTTTGTAAGCTCCCTCATAACTTGTAGTTCATCCTTGCTCGGAGCCCTAGCATCGTTCCCCATTGCAGCTGATCTAATCGCGCCATGGCCCACCATGTGGGCGGTGTTTGCACCTAAACCAGATTTTTCTTCCACCCTTAGGTAATCATCGAACGAAGACCAAGCAAGTTCTAGTTTTATTCCATCGGGAAGCTGAGCATCGGACACGCGTTGTGCCTCCTCACGAATCAGATCGCTCAAAGGGGCGGGACTCGCCCCGCATTGACCAGCCACAACGGTGGTTATTCCCTGATGGATGACGTTCTCCATCTGGTGGTAAATCAGAGTATTAAAGTCGCCGTGGCTGTGGGCGTCTATGAAACCAGGAGCGACGAACAGGCCTTTGGCGTCAATCTCTGTTGCGGATTCATCTTTGATGTGCGAGATAACCTCTATCTTTCCATCCTTGACGCCGACATCCCCATAATACCAGGGGTTACCAGCGCCGTCAATGATCCTCCCGTTCCTAATTATTAGATCAAGATCCAAAACAGTTCACAAAGGGATATCGGGTGAAAACCGATTTAACCCTATGCACCCTAGTCCTGGCCCCACTTGCTACGAATGCTTGAGGATTTTTCAGTAGCAGCCTGAACGGCGTTCATGAGTGCAGTTCGTAGTTTCCCGTCCTCTATCTGATAGATACCCTCGATGGTGGTACCCCCTGGGGTGGTAACCATCTCCGCTATCTCGCTTGGGGTGCAAGTTTGCTCCATAATCATCTTAGCAGTACCAAGGACAGACTGAGCCGAAGCAACCCTACATAGCTCCCTGGGTAGGCCGACCCTAAGACCGGCGTATGTGAGTGCCTCGATCACTATAGCAATGAAGGCGGGTCCGCTCCCGCTGAGCCCAGTTACCGCGTCCATGTACTTTTCCTCGACCTCCATACAGGTTCCCATGGTCTTGAGTAGTTTTTCCGTGACCTCCTTGTCCTCAAGTACGGTCGTGGAGCCCATGGAGTAGGCGGTAAATGACTCGCCAACCATGGCAGCTATATTCGGCATTGTTCTCACGAACCTCGCTTCAGGGACTGTCTTTTCAAGTAATGCTATTGGAATTACAGCGGCTGTTGATATCACCAGTTTACCCTTTAACTCATCCTTGATCTCATGTAGAACGTTCTCGAGGTCGTTGGGCTTCACACAGAGGAATACGATCTCTGCCTGGTTTGTGGCAACTATGTTGTTATCTGAGATATTGGCTCCAATGTCGGCTAATGGTATCAGGGCGTTAATGTCCCTCCTTGTTGCGATTACATTGTTCGCGATCCTCGATTTTATCAGACATTTTACGATAGCACCGCCAATAACGCCGGCTCCAATAACGGTTACTGTTCCTACCAAGGCTTTCACGCTTTCAACGAGGTTCATCGCTTTTGGGGTACTTAAATATTGCATTCATTTATCAAAAACGACTTGCTTTTTGCTATATTGTTAACTTATTTAGGAATTAATATTGAAAGCTTTTATGTTAGACCCAGCCAAGTTGGGGATGAGTAGAATGGAAGACTTTGATGTCTCCGCTTTCATAGACCTCCAAATTCAAGCTATAAAAGAAGCTCTTGGAGCCGAGAAAGCACTTGTTGCAGTGAGTGGAGGTGTGGACAGCACAGTTTCAGCGGTCCTAACTCGCAGAGCTATCGGGGACAACCTTGTCTGTGTATTCATCGATGACAACTTCATGAGGCTTGGAGAGGCAGAGCAGGTCAAAACGATGCTTTCATCAGAGCCACTAAACCTTCCGATTGTAGTCTTGAATGAGAGGCAGCGGTTTATGGAAGCCATGAACGGCTTCACTGATGCCGAGGAAAAGAGGAAAACGTTTCGCGAGACGTTCTACCAGACACTAAAAGATAAAGCTGAGTTGGAAGAATGCAAGTACCTTGTCCAAGGTACCATTAAGGCCGACATTGACGAGACCACGGGGGGCATAAAGAGCCAGCACAATATCCTCGAGCAAATAGGCATCGACCCTGTTGAGATGTATGGTTTCACGATAATAGAGCCGTTGAAAACGCTCTACAAGCACCAGGTCAGGGCAGTAGCCAGAGAGATTGGGATGCCCCCAGAACTATCTGAGAGACAGCCTTTCCCTGGGCCAGGACTCAGTATAAGGGTCGTGGGTCAGATAACGCCCGAGAAGCTGGACGAGTTGAAAAAGGCTACTTTCATCGTCGAGGAGCAGCTCAACCCGCATAACCCATCCCAATATTTCGCGGCAATATTCAGCGGCGAGACGCCCAAGGAATTGAAAGTCCTAAAGAGAGACGCGGCCGAGAGACTTGAGATGAGCGAGAGCAACGTTATGGCAGGCGTCTTGGCGGAAAAAGCTACTGGGATCATCAACGAAAAAAGGGCATATGGAACGATTCTCACGATGGCTCTCGTCGACAGCAGTGATAGGACCATCCAACCAGACTATGAAAAGCTCAAGGGAATAAAGGACTACATAGGCGACAACTATCCAGAGGCCACTAGGCTCCTGCTCCTTGTCGACAAAAAGGAGACCACCGGGTTCATTGTATCCATCAGGGCGGTGAAAACGAGGGATTTCCTGACCGCTGAAGTGATGCCCATACCATGGACGACCCTCAGAGAGGCAGCGTTTAAGATATTTGACACATGCCCCAACGTCAGCAGGATATACTACGATGTTACACCTAAACCGCCAGCGACGATAGAATATGAGTAAAAAATATTGAGAGAGTTATATACCGAGTCTAGAGAGTTTGAGATAGAAGATTTTATCCATAATTTTATCCTCACATCACCACAATCTCAAAGACAGGATTGATCTCCATTTTAGCAATAATAATTGAATTCCCCCCCTAGAGCACGCTTATAATCTCATGATAGATTTTCATAAACGACTAATATTTTACTTGATGAATGTTTAACTAGTATTAACAAAAATCAGGAAAACTGAGTCAAGGGAGCGATTTGATGCTGAAAAAATATGATGCAGTAATAGTAGGAGCC
>JAUWLH010000155.1 GCA_030613835.1 Candidatus Bathyarchaeota archaeon
ATACCTATCAGACTCTGGCCGAGCTGGGCTGCCCTGTAGTTGGCATGATCCAGGGAAACGGCATGGCGGAGGGCGGCAGCATCGGGTGGATGGACGAGAAGCACCTCATCATAGGCGTACACTTCCCCAGGAGCAACACCCAGACACCGGATGTGATGAGAGCAAACGAGTCAGGTCACATACAGTTCGCAAACATCGTGAAGATGCAGGACCCGGAGGTCGATGTACGGATCCAGCCAGGTTACGGCTCAAGGATCACCGCGAGCCACTACAGCCTAGTTGACAGACATACCACGGTCCAGGACCCGAGAAACCTTGACCCGTACCTGAAGAAGTGGATGGAGGCTGAGATGGACTGGGAGTTCATCGACCCACCGGAGGATGTCTGCGTCAAGGTCCACACGAGGGACCCCAGGAATCCGTGGGTCAAGAAGGCACCAAACACGGGAGTGGTGCTTGAGCCGAGGAAGATACTGGTCAACGTTGGCAACCCCAAGGCCACCAAGTGGTTCGAGAGCATTGGTATCGAGGTAGTAGAGGCGGATGTGGCGACGCTTGTCCGCCCTAGGAACAGCGGGAGCATCCACTGCACGGCTGGCAGCCTCATCAGGGACCCCGAGCCAAAGAGCTACTAACCAATCCCAACAAATTTATTTTATATTACGATGACATTAATAGAAGTAATTGATAACGAGTTCTGTTCCCTACACCCAGAGGATCATCGTCCCAGGAAAAAAGATGGATGAGATATAAGACACAATCAACCTCTGGCTCAGCAAGAATAGATGCAGCATAACAAAACTGGATCCGCCAATGCTTATAGAAGTGAGGCACAGTGCAGAATTCCCCATATTCCATTTTGGGCCAAAGGACAACTACCAAAAGTCGATAGAGGTTAGGCTATCATCCCTCGGGGAGGATGTTCTCCTCTACTTTACATTCACGCAGAAGATCGATAGAATGGGTAACAGTGGATACGTTTTCTGGGGAATCAAGTTAAGGGAACTCTACGAGGCAGTGGGGGTCAAGGTAAACGACTCCATATGGTCGGAGCTCATGCCAGTGGGCATCCTGAAGGGGGAAATAGACTCAAAGATCAGGCTTTTTGCGGTGTTTATGATAGTTTCAGCTTTACTCGTTGGGTATTTGTGGGGACCGAATAGGGATCTAGCTGTACTATACGCCTTGTGGATAATGATACCAAGAGGTTTCCTAGCTGTGTGGGACATACGGGAACACAGCAAACTCCGGGTAAATCAGTATGGTTCTTAATCAGGAACCGCTTATTACGGGAGAATATTCGAGGAGGAGATCGGTTAGGCGCTGGCCCGCTTCTCGCGATAAGCCACGAATTTTTTCGCCAAGCCATCATCATTCAATGCCAGAATCTCGATTGACAGCAACGCCGCGTTATTTGCCCCATCGATGGCCACTGATGCGACGGGGACGCCCGTGGGCATCTGTACGATGCTGAGGAGACTGTCTAGGCCGCCAAGCTTCACGTCCTTGGGGACGCCGATAACTGGCTTGATGGTTTGTGCCGCAACTACACCGGGGAGCGCGGCTGCTAGACCTGCGATGCAGATGAATACCTTGGCAGGGCTCCCCTTAACGTACTTTGCCAGCTTGTCGGGGTTCCTGTGGGCGGAGATTACCTTAAGGTCATAATCAACGTCGAAATCCTTGAGCATCTTTGCTGCCTTGTCGCCCAGCTCCTGATCCGACTTGCTTCCAATGATAACAGCTACATCTACCATGAGACATGGTTTCATCTAGCAATCATAAAAGAGTATCCCAGTTAGGGGAAAGCTCTTCACTCCGGGGCGCATCAAGGTGTTTGGTTATTATGCAGTCATTAAAGGAGGTAATGCGGGGAAACCTGCTGATATTCACCATCGGGGACGTGCTGCGTCAGCTCAGCATGTTCATAACATTCCCCTTCTTCAGTCTCTACGTCGCGGCTCTCGGGGGCAGCATGGTGGACATAGGGATAGTGAACAGCCTCAGACCGCTGACCGGGTTGTTCCTCTACCCTGTGGCTGGGTACCTATCAGACAGGTACAGCAAAGTAAAGATAATCGGGTACACCGGGTTCCTGAGCGCTGCGCTCTGGAGCTTATTCATATTCGCCAGAGACTGGCGCTGGATAGCGGTGGGTAACTTTCTCTTGGGGTTCATGACTTTCTACTTCCCCGCGTTCAATGCACTGATGGCTTCATCCATACCCGAGGATAAAAGGGCGCTGGGGTACAGCCTTTGGCTTGCGATACCCATGGCCATCGGGATATTCTCTCCGCTTGCCGGCGGGTACCTCATCAGCATATGGGGGATTAAGGCCGCCATGAGGTTCCTGTACGGACTCACCCTCCTCGTGGGTCTTTTCATCGCCTTCATGAACATGAGGTACCTGAAAGAGCCTCCTGTCAAGGAATATGAGGATTCAAGGAACCTGATTGGAGTGCTCAAGGAGTCCTACAAGGGCATGTTCGAGATGCTCAGATGGCTCCCCCGTAACCTCAAGGCTTTCGGGCTCATGCTTGTGCTGGGATTCCTCCTAAACAACATGGTCTCCAGCTACTGGGTGATCTACGTTATTCAATCACTGGGCCTATCGGCTGTCCAGTGGGGACTTATCCTGCTGGTCGCATCGGTGATCAACGTTTTACTCATGATTCCCGCTGGTATGCTGGTTGACAGGATAGGCCCCAAGAGGGTGTTGACATGGGCCCTTCTGCTTGGCGCGGTACCCATGTTGCTGTTCAAGTACGCTACGACGTTCGTATACATCACGGCGCTTCTGGTCATAATGACGGTCGCAAACAGCTTCCTCATGTCGGGGGCACCAGCTTACATGACCCACTCGGTCCCACCCGAGAGAAGAGGGCGTGTAATGTCTGCCCTCGGCATGGGAATGCTGTTCATAAACACGAGGGGAGGAGGTGGGGGAGGCCCTGGGATGGGCACTCTCCTTACAATACCTTCTATCATTGGATCCATCCTCGGCGGGTTCGTGTACAGTTACAACCCCAACCTGCTATGGATGTCCTTCGGGGTGGCGCTGGTTCTGAGCGCTGTGATCAGCGACAGGTTCCTATAAAATGTGAGGGAAGCCTCACCTGTTTAGCTCTTCCATGACCTGGTCGACGGTCTTTAGGTCATAGTCCTTGAGCTTGGCCTGGCCACTGAGGACCTTGTATGAGGCGATGCACCTTTTGCTCACCTCTCGGACAACCGGCGGGGGGATGGTTGGCGGTGGCCCGTCTCCCTTGTACCCGATGTTCCTAAGGTAGCTCCTCAGGAACTCTTTGTCGAGGCAGTGGGCTTCCTGTGGCTTGCCGGGCTCGTAGAACTGCTCGGCCCAGTATCGTGCGCTGTCGTGGGTCGGGGGCTCGTCTATCTGGATGTACTCGTCGCCGACCCTTCCGAACTCCAGCTTGAAGTCGGGGATGATCATGCCATGTTTCTTGGAGACGGTTTGGTACCTCTCGAAGAGCTTGTAGGTGGTCTCCTCAAGCAGGTCCCACTCGTCCTTCGTGGATAAGCCGGCTGAGATTGCCTCTGATTTACTGATCTCCAAGTCGTGGCCACCATCCTCCTTGGTCGTGGGGGTCAGGATGACCTCTGGCAGCTCCTCCGCCATCACGAGTCCATCGGGCAGGTCCACTCCGCTGATGGTTCTAGCTCCCTTGTCATAGGCACGCCAAGCCGAACCGTAGAGATAGGCCCTGCAGACCCACTCGACATCGACCCGGTCTGCCTTGACCACCTTGACGGTTCTCTCGTCCACCGTCTCTAGGAGGTGGTTCTTGATTATGTCTTCTGTCTCGCCGAACCAGAAGAGGCTCAATGCGTGTAGGCTGGTGCCCTTGTGGGGAATCAGCGTCGGGTATACCACGTCAAAGGCGCTGATCCTGTCGCTAGTGACGATGTACATGTAGTCGCCCATGTCGTAGACATCCCTTACCTTTCCCCGCCTGGGCTCGGGGTCGCCGTTGAACATATCTGAGGCCCTGAGCACCTCGACTTTTCCTAACCCGAGGGGGCTATCAACAATCTCACTGTCTTTCATCATATGCACCTATGAAGGACTTTCACGCATCACACATTACCCCTGTATATTTAAGCCCTCTTTTAACAGAAAAGTGCAATATTTCGCGGTAACGGAATCGGTGGAAGGAACTAGTGGATTAAAATGATGAGGGAATTTATCCCAAGGCCGCGATGGCTTCCTCGTCGGTTGCGTTCCTCTGGAGCGGAACCACCTCGTCTAGGGGCCTTATGTGGTTCATGTTGACCCTGCGCCTCTTGACATTAGGGCCTACAACGATCACAAAGTTGCGGTCAACAACGTCGAGTACGACACATCTCTCGCCCTGCTCTCGGCCCTTGACCTTGAGACAGACTCGTCCTATATCCATTGCTGGCAAAAACTATTCACCTGCAACGTATTCCTCG
>JAUWLH010000062.1 GCA_030613835.1 Candidatus Bathyarchaeota archaeon
TTAGCGGAGTCCGCTGATCCCAGCTCCTTGATGGCAGCCCTGATCTTTGGGAACTCTTTTCCGTATTTTCTTCCAAGGATGCTGGCCACGGGGATAACGGTTAGGCTTTGGAGCACGCTCCTATCCGTGCCCACAGTGACAGTTTTAACGTTGAGCTCCTCACGGAGTATTTCCGCAACCTTCTCGATCTTTGCTGCCTTCTCCTCGGGCGCTATCACCATGATCTCAGCCAATGGCTGCCTGAGCTTGATGAACGCCTGGTTCCGTGCAGAGCGCCCCGCGCTGCTTAGGTCCAGCGCCAGGTCCATCTCCTCCATGAGGTCCATGTCCCTGATAGAGACGTCAACCTGGGGCCATGCGCAGTGGTGTACGCTCTCTGGGAGACCTGGCTCAACTGGCTTCACCATCCTCTGGTAGAGGGCCTCGCTGAGGTGAGGCGTTATTGGAGCCATGAGGTACACGACGGTCTTTAGGCACCTGTAGAGGGTGCTGTAGGCGGCGTTCTTCTCGTCATCGCCCTCGGTTTTCCAGAACCTCCTCCTACTCCTACGCACATACCATTTGCTGAGTATGTCCACGAACCTGTCAATCTCGTTGCACGCGGGCATCGTGAGGTATGAATCCAGGCTTATGGTTACTTTCTCTACTGTCTCGTCCAGCTTCCCCAGTATCCACTTGTCGAGGGTATCAAGCTCCTCGGGCTGCTGGTCAGGGGTCCACCCGTCCAGGGATGCGTACTGGTAGAAGAAGTTGTAAACATTGAGCAGCTTCATGAAGAATAGCCTCCTAACCTCCTTGGCCTTGTTGTAGCCGAACAGCAGGTTTGTCTCCGGCTTCGCTGCACTCGCTATCCATCTGATGACGTCCGCGCCCATCTCCTCGGCGGCGTCGTCGAACCAGATGGCGTTACCCCAGCTCTTGTGCATCTCTCTGCCATCCTCTGCCATCACCTGGGCGTGTCCAAGGCATGTGAGGTACGGGGTCCTCCGCTCAAGGATAGTGGACTCCGCGAGCATGGCGTAGAACCAGTTCCTGAACTGGCCGGGGAAGCTCTCGGTGATGAAGTGGGCCGGGAACCATTTCTCCCAGTACTCCCTGTCCTGGCGGTACAGTAGAGTGCTGAACCCCACGATTCCGGCGTCAAGCCATGGGTTACCCACATCTGGGATCCTTGAGGCTGTCTTGCCACATTTCTCGCACTTGATCTTGACATAGTCGATATAGGGCCTGTGTGGGGTGTGCCCCTCGAACTTGTCCCATCCCTCGATTGCCCGTTCCTCCAGCTCTTCCTTGGAGCCTATGACATCGAACCAGCCGCACTCACAAGTCCAGATGGGGAGCGCGAGGCCATAGTACCGCTTCTTGCTGATCATCCAGTCGTCCATGTTTCGGAGCCAGTCAAGCTCGCGCTTGAGTCCGAACTCTGGGATCCAGTTGACCTCGTATGTGCTGTCCATCATCTGGTACCGGAGGTTCTTGTCCTTCTCCTCCTCGGTGACCTCCTCGTGGGGCTTGTCCAGCTTCTCCCCCATGTTGATGAACCACTCACTGACGTGGCGGAACACCAGCTCGGAGCTGCACCGCCAGCAGACCGGGTACCTGTGTGTGTACTTCTGGGTCCTGTAGAGTATCTCCTTCTTGCGGAGATCATCGAATATTGGCTCGGCGCTCTCGTAGACGTGTATGCCTGTGAGCCAGCCGAATCCCTCGCCTATGACGCCGAACTCGTCAAGAGGGGCGGGTGTGGGTAACCCGTACTCTTTGCCTAGCTGATGGTCCTCCTTTCCCGCGCCTGGGGCGATGTGGACGATACCGGTACCTTCCTCTTCTCCCACCTCGTTCCACATGATGACCCTGTGGGCCTCGGGTACGCCTAGTTCCTTGATTCGTGGGAGCTCGTCGAATGGGCCATCATAGCTCCATCCGTCCATCTCGGCTCCCTTTATCTCGCCCAATACCTCGACGTTCTTCTGGTCCTGTATGGCCAGCTTGAGAGCTCCCTTGCTGAGATAGATAATCTCGTCCCTGTACCTAATCTTAACGTAGTCGAGCTCGGGATTAACTGCAGCAGCGACATTACTAGTTAGCGTCCATGGTGTGGTTGTCCAGATGAGGAGCGATCCATCCATGTCCCTGAGCCTGAACAACACGTAGACGCTTGTGTGAGTTACCTCCTGGTAGCCCTCTGTGACTATCTCGTGCTGGCTGATGCCTGTGCTACAGCGTGGGCACCACGGCATTGCGTCTGCGCCAAGGTAGATCCATCCTCGGTCGTGGCAGCTCTTAAGCATCTTCCATATCATATAGTTGTTCTCGTCGCTGAACGTGTAGTAGCTGCCCCCCATCTGGGGCATACCCAGTTGACCCACGAGGTACTCGGCGGTGCCCGTCACTGGCCCCTTTGAGCCCACGTATGTGGTCTCCTCCAGGGGTTGCTTCAGCGCGTTGGACAGCTTCCTGAGCTCGTCGGGGTTATTCCAGTCGGTCCACATGCCTAGGCGGATGCTCTGCTCGGTTTGCCTGGCCGAGTAGTCGAGCACCCTCTGCTTGCACTTGATGACGAAATCAGCTAAACCGTAGTCCTCGATGTCCAGCTTGGACTTGAAGCCAAGCTCCTTCTCGACCTCAACCTCGACCCAGAGGCCCTGGCAGTCGAACCCGTTCTGGTTCCTGACCTCGTAGCCCTGCATGAAACGGTACCTGGTGAACAGGTCCTTGTAGGTCCTGCCCCATGCGTGGTGTATGCCCATGGGGTTGTTTGCGGTGATGGGGCCGTCTATGAAGCTCCAGTGTGGCCTGTCCTCGTTCTCCTGGATCTCTACACGTTTCCAATACGCGTTGGTCTTGGTCCAGTAGTCCTGGATCTCGTGCTCTAGTTTCGGTATGTCAACTTTACTGTCAAGCGGCTTATAGCTCATACTAGCCCTCCAAAAATGATTTTAATGGTCATAATTGTGTCAAATCGGTGTGAATTAGCGAATTTTACAGTCACCGGACACCAAGGCACCAGCAAAAGGACACTGTTCAAAGCATAAAAATGTGTTGGGTGTAGTACCTGTGAGTTGTTACTTTGGGCCTTTTTTTGGTGGGTGGGAGTTGGTGGCAATTGATGCCCCTGGTGCATGAGTCCGTTGGGTGTCGGCTGACTGTGTGCTGGTGTGGGGACTAGAGAGATGAACTCGGGGATACTGATTTAATCCCCGTGTTGGTTATTATCCCTTGAATGTATCAGATTTGCCCAAGGTGTAAGCAGCCGGTCGCTATGGAGGATGCCGTGTGCCCGAGGTGCGATACGGAGCTCGTTGACAGCATCAAATCTCGCAGGAGAGATACCATCTACAACATTATTGAGGGCATCGCCCTTGCTGTCACAGCGTTCTTCGAGAGGGACTTGAGTGACTACGATGATACGGTGCAGGGTGAGTGGTATTTGGTGCCCTGATTATTGGGAGCTTTTTCTGGTTCTATATCCGGGGCAGGGGCGAGATCGGATACCCCATCAGGTAGTTTCCTTTCGATACTGTTAATTATTCAACATTCTCTTTCAATTCGGTTAATATCATGAAGAATGAAAGGGAGCTATTGATGATTCCAGGGCCCACCATCGTATCACCGAGGGTCCTGAGGGCATTAGCCAAGCCCGTGCTCAGCCACGTCAGCGGAGAGTTCGTTGATGGCTACGCCGAGGCACTCACACTTCAAAAGAAACTATTCGGGACAGAGGGCACACCCTTCCTTTTATCGGGAAGTGGTACCTTGGGCATGGAGGCGGCCATCGCCAACCTCATGGAGAGGGGCGACAAGGTCCTCTGCGTTGAGAACGGGTATTTTGGCGAGAAATGGGAGGAGATAGTGGAGACCCATGGTGGGGTGGTTGACAGGCTCAGGTTCGAGTGGGGAGACGTAGTGGATGTCAAGCTTATCAAGGAGAAGCTTGAGAGCGACAACTACAAGCTCTTCACAGTGGAGCACGTCGATACATCAACGGGCATCGCCAACCCCATCAAGGAGATCGGAGAAGCTACGAAGGACAACGACGCACTATACGTTGTTGACAGTGTCTGCGGAGCAGGCGGCATGCCCCTCAAGATGGATAAGTGGAACATCGACTATGCGCTGACAGGAAGCCAAAAGGCTCTGGGAGCCCCGCCTGGCATAAGCAACTTCTGCCTAAACGACAGGGCATGGGCGGCTGTAGAGGCCAGGAAGACGGTTCCAAGCGATTACTATGTCAACCTCAAACGGTGGAAGCCGATCATGGACAGCCCCAAGGGCTACTTCGCCACGCCGGCCACGGGTCTCGTCATGGGGATGCTGGAGGCTCTCCGCATCATCGACGAGGAGGGGCTTGAGGTACGGTGGAAGAGGCACGAGCTGTACGCGGACGCTTTCCAAGCGGGCATCAAGGGACTGGGCTTCGAGAGCTATCCGGCAGAGGGATACAACGCCCACACGCTGAGCGTACCCAAGATACCCGAGGGCGTAGACGACGCAGAGATGAGGGGCATCATGTACAACAAGTATAGGGTCATCATCGCAGGTGGACTAGGCAGGCTAGGCGGAAAGACCGTCCGTGTCGGCCACATGGGTAACGATACAAAGAACGACCTCATCGCCACGATGGCTGCAATGGAGGGCGCGTTGGTTGAGATGGGCCACGTTGACGACCCGGGTAAGGCAGTCGGTGAGATGATGAAAGTCTTCATCAAATCCTAATTTTATTTGGATTATTTTTTCATGCTTTTTTTAATAGTATTAAGCTATTTTCTGTTGTCTTTCCACGTTTTTGATTAATAGTATGTTATCCGATTTCAAGGATGCCAAAGCGGATGACTGTCCCTCTTTTATTTTATTCCTGGTGAATAGATTGAACTACGGTGAGAAAAGGCCTAGAACTAAAGGTGTCATCAGGAAGAAGCCTAGTGAGCGGAACCTAGAGGGGCTAGAAGCTGCGCTCCATGAGGCTAAGCGTCTCAAACCCGCCCCTCTTGATGGCGACCTCGTATATCCTGTTGGCGACGATGACGTCCTCAAGGGCCAGCCCGATGTTTATGGCGAGTATGCGCTCGTCCTGGGTTTCCCTGCCCGGCTTCTTACCGGCAACAACCTCCCCTAGCTCGGCGTAGAGGCTCGGCAACCCATCTGGGAACGCCCCGTGCTCGTAGAAGTACATCGTCTGGTCCCAGCTGTCTGTGATGAACTTATCCGCCTTCAGTATGGCGTCGCCATACCAGGCCCTGCTGGCCTCTAACCCGAACCCCAGACACCCAGGCTTGAACCACTCGTTCTTGACGAGCGGCTCCTTGAGCCTTTGCGTAGCCGTCAGGATAATATCCATGCCGTTGACGGCCGACTCGACGCTCTCACATGCAGTGATCTCGACGCCTAGCTCGACCTCGTAGTCTTCCTTGATGGACTGCATGGCCCTCTCGCTGATATCGAAGACCCTAACCTCCTTCAAGTCAGGGATAACCTCCTTGAACCCGACCAGGTTCATCCTGCCCTGGACACCGCACCCGACGAGTCCAAGCGTCTCGGTGCCTTCTCTGGCACAGTACTTGGCCGTAATCGCTGAGACGGCCGCTGTCCTGACCGCGGTGATCCACCTGCAGTCCATGACGGCGATGGGCATCCCCGTCTCCATATCGTTCACTATCATCAGGCCCGCGATCTGGGGTAGGTTGCCTGCCCTGTTGCTCGGGTAACCGCTGACCCACTTGAGGCCCCCAATTCCCAGCTTCTGGTAGTAGGCTGGCATAGCGTGAATGAAGGCATCGGGCTTACTGTGAATCCCCGGCTTGGGCGGGTTCTCCACCCTTCCATGACCCTGCTCGCTGAGCCCCAGCTCGACTAGCTCGATGACCTCCTTTAGGGGTATCCCAAGGTCCAGGACATCCTCCTGGGACAGATAAATGAACTCTACTTTTTCCATGTTAAAACACATGGAAACGTTCGGAGAAGGGGATATAGTATTTTCCCATGCTAAGTGTGGATCTGGACTACGGTTCCATCTAGCAGGACCCTGTCCATACCCACCTTCTCGCTGTTAAACTTGGCCGAAGGCCCCCAGATCTTTGCGTACTTGAACCTAGTGTAGAAGTCGTTGTGGATCATCTTGGCTAACTCACCTACGTTGGTCCCTGGCTTGCACACTATGGGGATGTCCCGTCGTGGCTTGCCGGGCTCCTTTGTGTAGACTCTTGTGATGCTCAGCATATCGAAGATACTCTGACCTATGAGCTTGGTCAGGTTTTTCATCCTCTCGATGGATAACACGTGGAGTTGCAGCGGGTACGTCGCCTGGACTAGCTGCTCAATGTTCCTCGGATCGTCGTTCAGATCCACCTTGTTGGCGATAACCATTGTGGGACGGTAAACGGCGTTGCCGAACAACGAGTCCTCGACAAGGTCAAGGGTGACCTTTCCCTTGATCCTCACCAGCGCGGACCTGATACGGTAGCCGGCGAGTAGTTCGGTGATATCTGCCTCGGTACAGTCCACCAGCTCGCCCTCCATGATGAACTGGAGGTCATTGCCACTTCCTCGCTTTTGTATCTCGACCACCCCGGTGGGGGGGACTATGAGAAGCCTACTGTTCTCCAGCTCTTCCTTGACCACGAGAAAGTTGCCGGCGGGATCATCCGCTAAGTCAACCATGATGATCAAGCCATCGGCGTTACGGGCCGAGGACAGGTTCATGAAGCCCTCTGCCTTACCCTCGCTGCTGCCCTGGACGATGGGAGGTATCTCGACTAGCTGGAACTTGATGTCCTCGTAATCAAGCATTCCAGGGGTAGGTATCATGGTTCCAAAGGGCCACGATGTGACCTGAACTTGGCTATTTGTCACGGCCTTCAGCAGGCTGCTCCTCCCGCTGTTGGTGGGGCCAACCACCGCGATCTGGGCAGCCCCTGCCTTCTGGACATAGTAGCTGGGACCACCTCTGGTCTTCTTAGCCTGTTGCTTCTGTTTCTTGATATTCTCTTTGAGCTGACTTATCTGGCGCTTGATCTGGCGGCACATCTTCTCGGTGCCCTTGTGCTTGGGCACCATGCTGAGGAACTCCTGCATCAGAGGGAGCTTTGTCTCGGGGTTCTTTGTCTGGGCAACCTCGGTCCACTTTTTCTTGGCCTCTGGGGGAAGGTTGGTCACCAAAATAAGTTCACCATGTGGATAATGATATGGATAAATTTATTTAAAAAGGCTAGAGGTGGGCCCCGGACTCGGGGCAGAACTTGTTTCCTGCGTCCATAGGCGGCGGCGGTGGGCTCCTCGTCTGGGGTGCGTACCCCTAGACTGCGCCCGTGGTCATCCTAGTCATGTTTATCTGACTGAGCCAGCCACCAGCGTCCCTTATGCCTTTGAACGTGTACTTTTTTCCAATAGCCATGACATTGATGACCACCATGAAACCCCTGTCCACGGTTGTGATGGTGTTCAGCGTGATCTCTGCCTTGTTCTTGTGTGACCCACTTGTAGCGCCTATCACGCTCTGGAACCTGCCAGCGGTGAATATCAGCCTCCTGTTGATGAGAATGAGCTTACCATTAACGTTACTGAAAGTGCTTTTTGTCCATGTTACTGGGAATATGCCCGTGTCCTTGAGGACCTGTTCGCCCGGGTAAGTCCACTCATTTGTATCGTACTCAGATTATGCCTAGAGGAATATGATTGTATCAGTGTCAGTTTTCGATAAAAGACTCTCCCCTGAATGGGCTTAAGTACGTGTTCAGCCAGTTTTCAGTGATTCATAATGGTCAAGCCATTCATAATCGGTACGAGAAACTCAGGCGAATTTCTGCATGCGGGAGTGAAGATACTCAGGGAGGGCGGTTCAGCACTGGACGCAGTCGAAGCGGCGACGAGGCTTGTTGAGCTCAACCCAAACGACACATCAGTGGGTCTGTCCGGTATCCCCAACATCCTCGGCGTCCAGGAGATGGATGCCACCATAATGTGTGGG
>JAUWLH010000246.1 GCA_030613835.1 Candidatus Bathyarchaeota archaeon
CAGAAGCCGCAGCCGTATCCATCAAACCCGTAGTGTCTCGGGATGTACTGGCGGGTCATCGTGACATAATTGTTGCACAGCTCCTTGTTGTGACCCTCTGCGGTTATGGCCCCGATGGGGCACCTCTCTATGCATTTACCGCATGTGCCGTTCATGAGGAACAGGCAGTACTCGTTGTGGTGCTTGAACGTCCTTGGACTCGGCTCGATGATCGCGTCCACGATGACGCTTCCGGTTCTCATGGCCTTTCCCTTGGGCGTGATCAGGGCATCACTGAGACCGAACGTGCCAAGTCCAGCCGCGTATGCCGCGTGTCTCTCTGACCAGGTCGAGGCAAAGCTATACTTTATGGATCTTGCTCCCTTCCAAAGCGGGCTTACCATGGGCCCAACCGCATCGTATCCCTTTTCCTTGAGCCTTGTGACAAGATGTTTCCTAAGCTTGACGTTGATCTGCTCACCCATGACCCTTGATCTAGCCCACCTCTCGCTGGGGAAATAGGTCTCCTTCCTGTGATCACGCTTGGTCACATCAGTCTGTGGGAGAATCCAGCTGACCACGGTCAGGTCCTCACGTCTGTACTCCTTGCCGTGTGCGTCCTCCATGAACTCATCAGGCATGACGTAAAAATCACCGATGTCTTGTTTGTAGAAATCGTAGAGCTCGTCTGCCCCACTGCTGAACCCAACCAGGGGGGCGGCCCAGACTGGCTCGTTATCCCACTTGCCCATCGTGTTCTCCGGGCCAGCAATGAACTCCTCGATGAGCTTTCTGATCCACGGGCCTAGGTTATCGTCACCCATAATACCTCAAAACCGCAACCGCTTTATTTAAAGCAGGTCTCATGTGATTAAACAGCTTCAAGGTGTAAAGACTGTGGCGAATCTAAAATTCCTATTCCTAACATGGGACGACGTGCAGCGTTTAAGCGAGAAGGTCTCGGATCTCATCAAGGATTCGGGATACGAGCCCGACATTATGATCGCCATCAGCAGGGGGGGATTCGATCCAGCGAGGATCATGAGCGACCAGTTGAATATCAGGAAGCTTGCGAGTCTCCAGATCATCTACTACACGGGTCTGAATACACGAATGGACGAGCCGGAGGTGCTGTTCCCGTTGAATGCCCAGATCGAGGGGCTCAAGGTCTTGGTCGTTGATGATGTCAGCGACTCCGGTAACAGCCTAATAGTGGTCAAAAAGTACATCGAGGAGAAGGGGGCGTCTGAGGTAAAGCTTGCCACCCTCCACCACAAGCCCTGGAGTAAATTCATGCCCGATTTCTACGCCGAGGAGGTAGACAAGTGGATCATATACCCGTGGGAGCCCAGGGAATCAGTTAGCGATCTCGTAAACATGCTCGCGGAGGCAGGGATGGAAAAAAACATGATCCCAGGAAAGCTCAAGGAGATAGGGTTCAGCGATCAGCAGATCAAGAGATACTTAGAGGTCTGAGAAGACATAGAGGACCTCATCATAGGCCCTATCCATCCACTTCATGCCGTGATCGTATCGCTTGACCTTCTTTTTATTCAGGTGCATTGCGAGGGACCTGTTTGCCTCATCAGGCTTATCTCATTGTTCCTGAGCAGGGAGAGTGGGACGTTCACTCCAAGAGGTCTTGCTGGCAGCTTGTGTCGTGTCGCCTTGGGCGTGAATACCTGGTTCCGGGTGGCGATATCGATGATTTGCTGTTTCTCTACTTTTGGCATGTAGAGGGTAGCCTCATAACCGGAGGCCATATGACCAATTGCCTGGGACTCGGTACAGTGCACTATCTCGTAGCCATGCTCCTGCAGGTTCATCTCAAGCTGGTAGCTCTTCCTAAAAAGACCCAACAGATCATTTGGTTCAGACTTGAGCTTGTAAGCCCTGTGCCTAAAGACGAGGAGCAGCCCTCCTTCCTCGTCGGGGCTTTTTACGATCTCGTAAGACTCCATGGATAGGTCGAGAGATGAGATGAACTCTTCTGCTCTTTTATGTGAGAAGGGTTCCGGGATAACCCTGCACCACCTCTGTACTTTGATGCTGGGGTCGAAATAATCCAAGAGGCACACGCATGTGAACCTGCACCCGAGATCAGACATAACTGCGGTTCTGTGCATCCCGTCGAGAACCACAAGGTTGTGCCGATCGACAATGATTGGGCGGACTGAACACTATCACGCTCGATCCTCCTCCTCAGCCTTTCCAGTCAGTGGAGAATGGTCTCCTCGTGGATTAGAAGCCTCTCAGTCTCGATGAGGGCTATATCGAGGCGTAACCCCTGGTGATCGATGGTATAGGCCACTGGGGTATTAGACATTCGCAGAAACTACCTAGTTGATATTAATATGTGTACTCTTTGGAACTACTGGAGCTCCTGGAGGGCCTCTGTGGCCGCCTCTTGGGCCGCCGCCATCATGTCCGACTTTACAACAGTCGTGATGTATCCAGCGATCTTATTCCTGAGTCTCTTGCTCACGTCGAGCCCGATCTCCCTGAGGAACTGCTTGTTGGGCTCGAACTCGGGCTTAAAACTGTACTCGTACTTCTCAATTAGCGCTAGGCTTATTCTTTTTATCATCTCTGTCCGTACTTTTCCCAAATTGAAGCACCGTTTTGTACACGATAGCATCTATGCAGTCCTTTTAAACGTTTAGGCTCACGGTTCCTAGGTCAGCATTATCCGGTCCAGAACGATTGTTGTGTTATCTGATACCAAGAAGACCCTCAACTGCGCGCGCTCAACACGATAACGTGTATGAGCATTGATAGGATCATAAATAGGGCACCTTGATGTTTTCTTTGTATATCCGATACACCCATCGAAAATCCATCAAAGCGAAATTGATATAAGAATGCAGTAGCTGGCAAAAAGAGTTAAAAACCCTAAGGTTTTCGGTGACGCTCATAGTTTAAAAGTGGTTTAACTGTAACCATGAGCTTATAGAGTTAAAAAATGAAAAAAGGAAGATTTAGGGCTTCCCTGCTGAAAGAGTCGTAAGTATTAAATAT
>JAUWLH010000065.1 GCA_030613835.1 Candidatus Bathyarchaeota archaeon
GAAGCTTACGAGGTACTCGTACTCGCCTTCCTTGGAGTACTCGTATGGGATAACTGCCTCTGCCTCGTCGCGGGCTACGCTCCGCGTCTCCATCCTCTCGGGGTCCAGGGTGACCCTTACGCCCTCTGCCCCGAGGTCCACATTGACCGTGTCAATGATGTCATCGATAGTGGTATAGGTTAGCAGTTTTGCTACCTCACGTGCCTTCTTCTCGGTCTTCCTGTGTTTCTCGTCAAGATATATGTTCATGACGGGTGTGGACGGGCTCTTGCGGGCATCGACGATCTCGATGAGCCTTGGAAGACCCAGTGTTACGTTCAGCTCCGCGACTCCCGCGTAGTGGAAGGTCCTGAGGGTCATCTGTGTACCGGGCTCGCCGATACTCTGGGCCGCCAGGATCCCCACGGCCTCACCCGGCTCGACTAGGCTATAGTCGTAGTTCCTGAGGACTGCTGCGACGACCTCGTCGACTCCTTCCTTTGTGAGTCCCGATTCGGTCAACCGCTTTCTCAGCTCGTCCCTGAGTAGGTCGGGGATCTGTGTCTGGATGCCGTCAACCTTGTCGTTGATGTACTTTTCAGTCGCCTTCCTGCCCTTCTTCATATTGATCTTCGTCCTTTCGGTTAGCAGGCCGACGTTCACGGCTACCCCGTGGTCAGACTTTGATGGGTCAACGCCGTCCTCGCCGTAGGTGAACTGGACGATGTCACCGATGCTGTTCCTGACGGTTCCGTCGTACTCGACCCTCAGGTGCTCAAGGGCGTTGATGAGCCTCCTTTGCATGTATCCGCTCTGCTGGGTACGCACCGCGGTGTCTACGAGTCCCTCTCGGCCTCCCATGGCGTGGAAGAAGAACTCTAGGGGCGTCAAGCCGTCACGGTAGCAGTTGTAGACGAAGCCCCTTGACACTGGCATTGGGTCGTTCTCCTTGAAGTGGGGAAGGGTCCTGCCCTCGTATCCCCTCATGATCCTCTTGCCCCTGATGGACTGCTGTCCTACGCTTCCCATCATCTGGCCGATGTTGAGGCTGCTGCCACGGGCTCCGCTCCTGGTCATGATGATGCCGCTGTTCTCCAGCGGCAGACCTGTCTGCACGATGTTACCCGCGCCGTCTCTGGCCTTGGCCAGCTCGTTCATGACCTTGATCTCAAAGCTCTCCCGCAGGGTCTGACCTGGTAGCCTCTCTAGGACGCCATCCTGGAATTCCCCCGTGAGCTTTGCGACGCTTTTCTCCATGGTCCTCATGACCTTGCTGATGCTCTTGATCTCCTTCTCCTGGAGGGTAAGCTCGTCGAAGCTGTACGTGAAGCCATTGATTGTCAAGAACCCGTTGATGAGCCTGCTGATCCCGTTGAGGAAGTCGTGGCCCGCGTCGGTCCCATAGTCCTTGATGATCCTGTGGAAGATTGTATCGGGCCTCTCGGCTCCGATGCTGTTCTTGTCGATGATGCCTGTCACTAGGTTGCCGTTCTGTATCAGAACGTATGCATCGTGCTCACATGCCTCGTTTTTGCACTCGGCGCAGTGCAAACAGATGTTCGCCCTTGTGACGAAGCTAAAGTCGTCAGGCAGGAACATGCTGAAAGCTTGTTTGCCGGTCCATAGCGGCTCCGGGTCAGTGATTGCAGGCTCGGGGACCTCTCCCGTGTATCCAACGTAGCTGATGATCTTGCCTAGCACATCGGCTGTGAGCACTGTTGATTTCCTTGTGAGGAGGTACGCACCGCTGATGTAGTCCTTGCCCGCACCAATGATGGGGGCGCCATATCTGGGGCTCAGGATCTGGTCCTGGACCTGCATGAGCATCCTGGCCTCCGTCTGGGCCTCCTTGCTCTGGGGTATGTGGAGGTTCATCTCGTCGCCGTCAAAGTCCGCGTTGTAGGGGGGACAGACTGTGAGGTGCATCCTGAAAGTCTTGTAGGGCAACACCTTGACCTTGTGGGCCATAATGCTCATCCTGTGGAGGCTGGGCTGCCTGTTGAACAGGGCAATGTCGCCGTCCATGAGATGCCTCTCGATGATGAAGCCTGGCTCAAGGCTATCGGCGATCAGGGTCCTGTCCTGGACGAACTCTAGCCTGATCCTCTTCTGGTCCGGTCTGATTACGTAGAGCGCGCCTGGGTGTATTTTGGGCCCGTTGAGAACCAGCTTCTTGACGGTCTCAAGGTTCCTCTCGGTGACTACATCGGGCACCGATAGCTTTGTGGCGATGTGATAGGGGACTCCCACCTGGTTGATGTCTAGGTTGGGGTCTGGGCTGATCACGGTACGCGCCGAGTAGTCGACACGCTTTCCGCTCAGGTTGCCCCTGAAACGGCCTTCCTTGCCCTTGAGCCTCTGTGAGAGAGACTTTAGAGTCCTGCCTGACCTGTGCCTGGCCGGTGGGATCCCGCTCACCTCGTTGTTGAAAAAAGTTGTAACGTGGTACTGTAGGAGCTCTGAGAGGTCCTCGATGATGAGGGTCGGCGCTCCCGCGTCGATGTTCTCTCTAAGCCTCTGGTTGATCCTGATGATATCGACGAGCTTGTGGGTGAGGTCGTCCTCTGCCCTGATGCCTGACTCCAGGATGATTGATGGTCTGACGTCCACCGGCGGTACCGGCATGACTTGCAGGACCATCCATTCTGGCCTGGCGACGATCGGGTTGTAGTTAAGCATCTCCAGGTCATCGTCTGGGATTCGCTCGAACCATTCCCTGATCATGTTGGGTGTGAGGCGGCGGGTTACGTCTTCCTCGACAGCGCCCTCGATATCGAAGAACTCCTCCTTTTCTATCTCGTTGAATGTGGTGGGCTTGTTGAACTTGATCACTGTCTGGACCATGCCACAGTAGGGGCACTCTTTGTGCTTCTTGTACTTCTTTGCCTGCTTTATGATCTCGGCGAAGGTCTCGTCGCCTACCTTGCCGAACATCTCGATGTCCCGCTTGCGCCTGGCGCTCAGCTTCTCCTTGAGGTCCTCGGCGAGCAGTATGCTTCCGCAGCCCCTGCAAGTGGCGTTAAGGACCTTGTAGATGGGCTTGGCGAACTCAACGTGGATTACGGGCACCGATAGCTCGATGTGACCGAAGTGGCCTGGACAGTTGATGGCGATGTTACCGCAGGTGCGGCACCTCTGCCTCGGCTCAAGTGTCCCGAGTCTCTGATCCATGAGGCCGCCGGCGATTGGTGCGCCGTCCTCGTCGTATGTATCGCTTGTATCAGTCTCTACTACGCTCAGCCGCCTGATATCATCTGGGGGTAGTAGTCCGAACTTTATTGCGTCTATTACCTTGCTCAATTTACTCGATCTCCTTGGCCAAGACCAGGCTTGGCGATAGGCATAGGCTCTGCATCTCCTGTAGCAGTAGTTTGAAGGCGTAGGAAATGGTCACTGGCTCGATATCGCTTTTGCCTTCGCATGTGGGGCATGTGTACTTCCTCTGTCTGACATCATAGTATCCCTGTCGTCCGCATTTCTCGCAGATGTAGATGGTGTAGGCGTCTGACTCCTCCAGGAGTCTGTCCTTGAGGAGCATGGCCGCGCCGTGTCCGACGAGGCAGTCCCTCTCCATCTCCCCGAACCTGAGTCCGCCGCCCCGGGCACGGCCCTCTGTGGGCTGCCTCGTGAGCATCTGGACCTGGCCTCGGGCCCTTGCGTGGATCTTGTCCACGACCATGTGGTGTAGCTTCTGGTAGAAGGCCACGCCGAGGAATATCTCGGCCTCGAACTTCTTCCCTGACTGTCCGTCGTATAGGATCTCTCGTCCACCGGGCTGCAGTCCAAAGTTTATGAGGTGCTCCTGCAGTGTCTTTGGCTCCTCGTTAGAGAAGGGTGTGCCGTCCACGATTTCTCCCCTGATGGCCGCGGCCTTTCCACTGATGGCCTCGATGAACTGGCCTACGGTCATCCTGCTCGGGTAGGCATGGGGGTTCATGATGATGTCCGGGGTCACGCCACTAGTGCTGAAGGGCATGTCCTCCTGTGGGACTAGCATGCCGATGACGCCTTTCTGGCCGTGCCTTGAAACGAACTTGTCTCCCAGTTCCGGGACCCTGTTGCTCCTGACCTTTACCTTGACCAGCTGGCTTCCCTCGATGTCCTTTGTGATGAAGACGCTGTCGACGACGCCGATCTCTGTGGGTCTGACGCTGACGCTCGTGTCACGTAGCTGGGGGCCCCTGACCTCCAGTCCACGGTAATCCTCCATGAACCTGGGCGGGCTTGTCTTGCCGATGAGGATGTCTCCTCCCTTGACCGCTCCCTCCGTGGAGATGAGCCCGTCTGATTCGAGCATCCTGTATGCGTCCGCTCCGTGGTATCCGCGTATCCCGGCCTCTGGGACTGTTAGCCTGTCCTTGCTGCCTCCCAGGTACTGCTTGCATATCGCCTTGTAGATCCTGAAGAAGCTGCTGTGGCCGAGTCCACGCTGGACCGAGCCGTGATTGAAGATGATGGCGTCTTCCATGTTGTAGCCGATGCTACTGAGGATAGCGATAACGTAGTTCTGCCCTGCTGGGCGCTCGTTGTAGCCGATGACCTCCATTGGCTTTGTGGCTACGAGCGGCTTCTGTGGGTAGTGCAGCAGGTGACCGCGGGTATCGGTCCTGTCCCTGTAGTTGAGGGCGTAGACACCAGGTGCCTGCTTGGCCATTGCGGCCTGGTATGTGTTACGCGGGGACTGGTTGTGCTCGGCGTAGGGGATGATCGATGCCCCTACTCCAAGAATTGTATACGGGCATAGCTCCATGTGGGTGTGCTCGGGCGTCAGTGTCTGGGTGTCGATGGCGATGAAGGCGTTCTCCTCCTCGTCGCTGTCCATGTACTCGATTATTCCCTCGCGTACTAGGTCGCTCCAGCTCCACCTTTCCTGTCGGATGTTCCTGATGTAGCGCTGCTTGAGGAGGCTCTTGCCGTCCTCGATGACTACTAGGGGTCGCCTGATCCTTCCCTCGTCCGCGTTGACGTAGATCTCGTTATAGTTCTTGTAGAAAACGATGTTTGCCTCTCCGCTGATCTCGCCCTTTCGGCGCATCTCACGGAAGGTGTTCACAAGAATATCTGGCGTCGTTGTGTACCCAAGGAGGTATCCCTCGACGAAGATCTTCGTGCCTGTGTGCCTTAGCTTTTCATCCACGTCCTTGCTGCGTATGACGCCCATGAACTCTAGGGTCCTCTTGATCTTCTCGGCGTCTGTGCCTACGCTGACGCTAGCCATGAGCGCCAGGTTCTTGACTAGTCCACAGTTGGCGCCCTCGGGGGTCTCGTTGGGGCAGAGCCTACCCCAGTGGGTGCTGTGGAGGTCCCTGGCCAGGAAGTTTGGCTGTGACCTACTCAGTGGGCTCTGTAGTCTCCTGAGGTGTGATAATGTTGAAAGTGTGTTGGTTCTGTCGAGGAGCTGTGTCATTCCGACCCTGCCCCTCCTCCAGTTTCCAGTCGCGAGGGCATGCTGGATCCTGCTTGTGATGATCCCGGGCCTGATGGCCGCGCTTATCAGGACGCCCTTGCGCCTTGTACTCATCCTCCTGAACTGGTACCTCATGTCCCTGTAGAGGCTCCAGAAGGCGGACCTGAACAGCTCTGCAAGGAGTGGTCCGGCTAGTTTGATCCTCTTGTTCTTGAGGTGGTCCTTGTCGTCCTCGGAACGCTGGCCCAGCTTAAGCTCGATGATCCTGCTGGCCATCTCACCCAGGAACACGGCCTTGTCGAACCTGTCCTCTGGCTCTCTGCCAATGTGGGGCAAGAGGTTCCTGTCTAGGATAGTCTGGGCTCGCTTGATCCTGAACTCCTTGACCTGGCCGAATGCCACCCGGTTTCCGATGAAAAGTATCGCGTCCTCGATGGACGGGATGTTGCCTGCCTCCTTGAAGCTGGCCTCCAGCTCGTTGAGTATCTCGGGGTCCAGGCTCACCATCGTGGCTACCTCCCTGTCGGTCTCGACGCCCAGTGCCCTCATAAGAACGACCAGCGGCACTGGTACGGGTACGCCTGGGATGGTTACGCCCATTTCTCCCTTGGCCTTGCGGCTCATCTCGATCCTTGCCCTGAACCCGACGGTGGTGCTGAATACCTTGCCCTTGTACACGGGTTTGGATCCGCGGTTGTCGGTCTCGACCAGGACCCTGTTTGGCGCTAGGTCTTCCAGGCTTACGATGACTCGCTCGCTGCCGTTGACTATAAAATATCCCCCGACTTCCTTGGGGTCCTCACCTATCCTGATCAGCTCGTCCTCGGTGTGGCGGCTGAGGAGGCACAGGGTGCTCTTCACCATGATGGGAATATCACCTATGTTGACGCGCTCGTATGTCTCGCGTCCCTCGTCGTCCAGCTCGATCTCCAGGTAGAGGGGGGCCGAGTAAGTAAGATTTCTAATCCGGGCCTCTCTGGGGTAAACCTCACGGACTGTTCCGTCTACCTCAACGACACGGGGGTCGCCTATCTCGATTGATCCGAACTTAATCTTGTATATGTGATTGGGCACCTCAATGGAGATGCCGCCAATCTCGTCGATGATGTGTTGCAGCGTGTTCCTGGTGAAGTCATTGTAACTGTCCAGGTGCTGCTTGACGAGGCCCTCCTCCTTGAAGAAAGACTTCATCAGGTCCCAGTGGTCGTTGTCTGAGAGAAGCATCTAATTCATCCTATTTTAAATATTATCTACGCTGCAAGCTATTAGAGGATAAAGGGGATTAAAGTCGGAATCTGATCCACTCATTTAACCAATATTCACCTATTAGAATCCATACTAACCTTGCAGAGGCTATACCCTAGGCTATCTTCCTACTAAAAAATGTTACCCTTTTTCAAGCCAGTATCGTTACCCTTTGAGCGATCAAAGCTGGAATACAGCCCCTTTACTTTCATAGCTTAAGAATATTACTGATAGGAATGGGATAAAAATACAAACTTTTATAGGTGAACCCTGTTATTCGATTAGAGCCCAATAACAGGAAAGTGCAAATAATGTCGGACATGATTGAAAGAGTCTTAGACCGTAGCGTCGGGAAAACAGTGCTCATCAAACTAAGAGGCGGCAAGACACTCAGGGGTACCCTTGAGGGTTTTGACCAGCACGTGAACCTATACATGAAGGGCGCGGAGGACGTATCCGACCCACTCAACGTGGCCGAGATCGGTGATATCGTGCTCCGTGGCGACAACGTAATAATGGTGAGTCCGCCGCCAGAGTAGAAGTGAACATACAATGCCAACTAAGGGACCAATTCATCACGGTAAACGTGTTCATATCAGGTGTAGGCGCTGCGGCCGCAGGGCCTACCACATCAGGAACAAGGCTTGCGCGGCTTGCGGCTACGGGGCCACGGCGAGGATCAGGAAGCTGTCCAACAACAGGAAGCCCCTGCAGCGCAACCGTAGGATCCACTAGGGTTCTACGCCTATTCTTTTAGGTATCCTTATTCTATCATCAAGTTTTTAATCGGGGTACTGTCTTTTATTCCTGCGTGCGGGGGTACCCGAGGTTGGTCAAAGGGGCGAGACTTAAGATCCCGACCAAGGGTAAGACATCTCGTGACTAAGGTCTTCGTGGGTTCAAGTCCCTCCCCCCGCACCTTTTTACTAGTAAACTATATAAAGGAAACTCCGAAACTCATCATAGAATGGTTAAAAAGAAGGAGCTCAAGCAGCGGGCGATCTATGTTTATCCTACAGCTGAGATGAGTGATCGCTGGAAAGCTCTCGCAAAGACAGCGGGGACCAGTATCTCAAAGTTAGTAATTGAACACGTCGAGAACTCGTTA
>JAUWLH010000056.1 GCA_030613835.1 Candidatus Bathyarchaeota archaeon
TGATTACCATCAGTATGTTTTTATTCATTTTTCTTCAGACCTCCCTGTCATTCTCTATATAAGAAGAACTTGGAGGAACGAGGTGGAACGATGGTTTCACTGTGTGTTTTCCGGGTTTCTGAGTTGTGGATAGGTTTTACCTTCAACCTGAGATACAATGCACGCACTCAAGCACGCTGCTTGTATAATAAACTACGCGTGCTCCATTTCCTTTAAAGGTTCTTTTTCAGTAAACGCACGGATAACGTGACCAACAGTACCGTGTATAAGCTCAGGACCGCGACCTCAAACAATATACTACCTCCAGTTCCCATCAGAACCCTGAACCCATCCACAGAATAAGTCAAGGGCAACACCCTTGCCAGGTACCGTAGAACAACTGGCATCCCCTCCAATGGAATAAAGATCCCACAGAGAAAGATCATAGGAAACCGGAAATAGTTGCTAAGTGTCTGGGCCTCAAACACCTCTTTCACGGAGACAGCGACCAACGCCCCTAAAGCAGAGTGAACAAGGCAGGTAAGCATCAGTAAGACTATGAAACCAAGAATGTTGGTTATATGTGCACCAAGGATTAGGGTGGTCAGCAGAGTCATGACTGTAGAGATGACTAGCCCGAAGATGGTGCCACCCAGTATCTTTGACAACATGATGGTTGACAGACTGATGGGAGCTAGGAAAAGCCGCTCAAGGGCGCCGACCCTTTTCTCGAACGTGATCACGATGGCCTCCATGCTGGTGGTCCCAAATAGGGCGGTCATAGCTATGAGACCTGGAGCCAACTCAATGAGCCCCTCGGGGTTCCTTAGGCTGAATGATAGAGCTAGGACCAACGGGAAGAGGATGCCCCAGCTGATGTTAGGTGGTTTGAAGTAGTAGGCTTTGAGGTCCTTCTCGATGATAGCCATCAATCCTTCAAGCTCATCTCGGAGGGTCATCGTTTAATCTCCTTGTCTACGCTCATCTGCTCAGAGGAGAGCCCCGTCAGCTTGATAAAAGCGTCCTCCATGCTGGGCTTTAACGTATTTAGTTCTGTGATCTTGAACTCTTGTTCCTTAGATAACCGGGATAGAGTGGATATGGTCTCAGAAACATCTCGGGTGTATATCCTGATTTTCTTACCATGAATATGAACTTTTTCGGATAAAAGCTCATTAAAGACGTTGTCATGAATTGGTTTCGATGATTCAATGGATACCTCGAGAATAGGGACCTCTTGAAGGGAGTCTTCAAGGGCTTTTGGGGTGTCGATTTTGACTATTTTTCCGTTGACGAGGATCGCGATCCTGTCACATAGCCCTCCTGCTTCCTCTATGTAGTGGGTTGTAAGGAAGACCGTGATGTCTTTCTCTTTGAAGTTCCTGATCATCCTTCGGAGGTTCCTCGCACTCACAACGTCTAAGCCACTGGTGGGCTCGTCCATGAAAACTATGTCTGGGTCGTGTACTAGGGCTGCTGCTAATACGGTTCTGCGTTTTAGCCCTTTGCTGAGTTTACCGAAGCCCTGGTTTTTGTACTTCTTGAGGTTGAAAATGGTGAGGAGTTCGTTGATCTTTTCTTCTCTGGTTGCTCGTGGTACATGATAAAGCTTTGAGACGAATAATAGGTTCTCGATGACGCTGAGCTCGGGGTACAGGTTTGATGTTTCAGGTACTACTCCGATTCTTTTTTTGATTTCAACTCTTTCTCGGCGGATATCGAGGCCGTTAATAAATGCGTTTCCGCTTGTTTGTTCTATGAGTCCAGATAGTATCTTTATCGTCGTGGATTTTCCGGCGCCGTTGGGTCCAAGGTAACCGAATACTTCGCCTTTTTTTACGTCGAAAGATACGTTGTCGAGAGCAAGTTTTCCGTTGTATTCTTTTGTGAGCCCCTCAACAGTGATTGAGTTTTCCATGTCTCTCCTTGCGATATTATTAGTTGTGTTAAATCTAAGTTTTCGGGTAAATACGATCGTGAATACCGATTAATCTTCGTATACCGTATACGCGTACGCTTTATTCAGTCTCAATCTAGCGTACGCTCCTATTATGATTGCTACTTTTCCGTCTAGTCTTCCCATAAAACCACAGATAAGATGTAGTGGGAAGTTAGGATAAAATTATGGATTAGGTGTTTGCTTAAATTTTAGTAAATTTTAGCAACGATTATTATAAAATTCCGAAAGGCATTCGCATTCATATCGTCAATTTAAAAACCCAAGTATGAATTTAACCATAAGCGACACTAAAAGGTGTTTTCTGTGGAAAAGATAATCCGAATCGATATGACCGACCTCAAAACAAAGGTCGAAAAAGTACCAGACAAATACAAGGAGATGGGTGGAAGGTGGTTAACAAGCAGCATCATAAATGATGAAGTCGACCCAACCTGTCACCCACTTGGACCAAACAACAAACTAGTATTCGCTCCAGGAATCGTAACAGGAACAAGTGCACCAAGCTCTGGACGTCTCTCAGTAGGAGGAAAATCACCTCTTACAGGCGGCATAAAAGAGGCAAACGCAGGTACTCCCTTCAGCCAGATGCTAGCAAAGCTAGACGTGAAAGCTATTATCCTAGAGGGAAAACCAAAAGATGACAAATACTGGGTAATTAAAGTAGATAAAAACGGAGTTAGTTTCGAGCCTGCTGATAATTACTTAGGTAAAGGACTCCACGAAGCATATCCTCTTGCATTCAAAAAATACGGAAAAAAAGTAGGAATCGCCGGTGTTGGTGTATCTGGTGAGATGCTAATGACCAATGCCGGAATCTGTTTCAATGACATCGATAACAGACCCAGTAGATACGCTGGCAGAGGCGGTCTCGGCGCTGTCATGGGTAGCAAAGGAGTCAAGTTCATAGTCCTCGATGATAAAGGCACTCAAGCAGTTAAACTGAAAGACAGAGACTTGTTCAATAAAGGACGAAAAACGTTAACAACAGCTCTCCAAACCAACGACGGAACAAAACCCGGTGGAATGTTAAACGCACTGGGAACCGCAGCCTTGGTTAACGTCATCAATGAGGCAGGTGGCTTGCCCACAAGAAACTTCCGTGAAGGAAGATTCGAGGGCGCTGCCGCGATATCTGGTGAGGCCATTGCTGAAGCAGTAAAGAAGAGAGGCGGAGCTGGAATGACTGGGCACCCCTGTCACCCTGGGTGCGTCATCGGGTGTAGTAACGTCTACCCCAAAGAGGATGGAACTGAACACGTCTCGTGTATAGAATATGAGTCGACGTGGGCTTTTGGTGCAAACTGTGGTATTGATAACCTCGATGACATAGCTGAGATGATATGGCAGTGCAACGATTATGGCATTGATACCATTGAAGCTGGCGGCGCCATGGCTGTAGCCATGGAAGGCGGACTAGCTAGCTTTGGTGATGGAAAGAAAGCAATAGAGCTAATGAAAGAGATCAAGAAAGGAACCTTACTTGGACGAGCTCTCGGATGTGGTGCAGAAACAATAGGTAAATTACTAGGCGTTATCAGGATCCCCGGAGTTAAGGGTCAGAACATGCCTGCCTACGACCCGCGTGCCATCAAAGGAATCGGAATAACCTATGCGACCTCTCCAATGGGTGCTGACCATACTGCTGGTTACACAATTGGGGCAGAAGTATTGGGCATGGCAGGCCCGATGGATCCTCTGGACACTGATAAAGGAGGATTAGCCAAGATGTTACAAGACTCTACCGCATTCATAGATGCTACAGGATATTGTAACTTTGTCACTTTTGCTACTGGCGACCCAGATGCATTCGATGCTCTACTACAAACATGTAACGGTGTTCAAGGTACAAGTTGGACCCTCGAGGATGTAGGAAGAATTGGAGGCGAAATAATCGATATTGAGAGATCATTCAACAAGGCCGCTGGCTTTACAAAGGCAGACGATAGGCTTCCCGAGTTCATGAAATACGAGAAACTTCCACCTCATAACAATGTCTTTGACGTCTCTGATGAGGACCTTGACAAGGTTCATGGATAATTAATTATCCCCTTTTTTTGTGAATAATATGATCGAGATACATCTTTATGGAAAATTAAGACGATTCTCGGATCAAAAATCTCCCCTACGAGAATCAGTTATCTGCTTAGAGGTAACTGAGGGTGACTCGATACAGGATATCGTTAATAGATTAGGAATTCCATTGAACGAACTGGGTGGTAGTATTTTTCTTAACGGAGAGTACTCGGGTTTAAATCGACAGGTGAAGGACGGTGATAGGCTGGGGCTATTTCCCGATAACATATTGTTACTCTATCGCCAGCATTTCAAGAAGGTTGAGGAGTAATGATTGAGATAGAGTTACGGCTTTTTGGGGATCTTAAACGATTTCTAAAAGACCTGCAGATATATGAGAACCGTCTTACCCAGTTTAATGATGATTCAACTATCAGAGATACAATAAATACGCTTGGAATACCAATTGATGAAACTAGGATTATTCTAGTTAATGGAAGACCATGTGAACTGGATGTGGTTCTACAAGATGGTGATAGATTGGCCATCTTCCCAATGATCGTAGGAGGATAAGATTTACACTCATCGATCTGCGCGCGCGGGAATACATCGGAGGAACAATATTAAATAGATACACTTGAACACACGCTCTAGTTATCATTGCCCATCCAGTTGATAGGCTCATGGTGAGCATAAAGATGGTTGAACCATCCCATATTATGGATTTATCGTCTCTGAGATACTATTATCATTGAGAATGTATCTGTGGATAATGGTCGCCGGTCGAATCCACCATATGATACAAGATATTCCCACCCAGTGACATGGAACTGCTCTATCAACTCGTGGAGAGAATACACCCTGTGGTTAATCTCCATCCTGTTAAGGAAACGCAGATCTTCGCCTTCTTTTCTATAATAGCTCCAAAAGTTAATCATTCGACTAGTCTCAAGGTCTAGCTCCCGTTCCATGAGCACAACCAACCCATCCTTTCCAATTGAGAAATCCTTTGCTTGAAACCGCTTAATGATGCTGTCTCGGTTCGCTGTATGCATGATAAAGAAACCTCCAGGTTTGGCAAGGGTCAAGGATTGTTTGAGGATGTTTCTGTCTGTTTCCTCGTCCCAGTAACCCATGGAGGTCCACATGTTTAATATGGCGTCAAAGCCATCAGCGTACTTCGCGAGCTCGGTGGCCACGTCTCTCATGTCACCTATGATAAAGCGGGTTTTGTCTGAGACTCGTTCCGTTTCCGCGTAATCGATAGCTCTTTGGATGTATGAGGGCGATATGTCGATGCCTATTATGTTGTAGCCGTTCTTGGCAAGTGGAATAGCGATGCGTCCTATGCCGCAGGCCAAGTCAAGAATCAGTCCATCTCTAGGTACATTATTTTCATTGAAGAGTTCAACTAGTCCATCGATCTCATCTTGTGTTTTCTCGAAGCGTGCCTCTATGGATGCTCTGAAGAGGTCTGAGTCTTCTATGAAGAGTTTCTCGGTCCAATGCTTAGACATCTCAACCAATGATTATTACGGTGAAGTGAGGATATAATATTCTGTTTTATAATTAAGCGCGCGTTCATGGTTTTAGAACATCACATTGATTGGCGTGGAACAATTGTTTCAAACCCGAAACACAGAATCCGCGGGGTTCCTAAAGTACACCTAAAGGGGTAGTGATTTCTGGTTAAAATGCAAACAAAGAAAAAAATGATGGTCGTCCTGTTGATAATCGCAGCATTAACAGCAGGCATAATCCCAACATACGCA
The DNA here is from genome assembly GCA_030613835.1 of Candidatus Bathyarchaeota archaeon. Taxonomy (GTDB): domain Archaea; phylum Thermoproteota; class Bathyarchaeia; order TCS64; family TCS64; genus RBG-16-57-9. Next base: position 5,725 of record JAUWLH010000056.1, read on the forward strand.
GTACCAACCCAGCTAACAGACAAACGGGCCCTAAGATCAGTTGAACTTAAACCAGCCCCCGCAACTGAACATAAACCAGCTCTCACGAACACAATAAGAGAAGCCAGGCCAGCGAACATCGTGGATATAGCGGATCTCGATGAATCAACCATTGATACACGAATCAGCGAAGCAGAAAAAGCAGAATCCATCGAAGAAGTTACTGGTTCTGTTCTTTGGTACCTTAACGCCAACGGATACACAATAGCTGAAAGCCCAGTGACGGATGTATCGCAGTCACGTTTCCGTATCAGGCTTCAACTAGTGGCGGAGAAAATCAAAGTAACCGAGTTTGGTGTACTCTATGAAGTACACTGGGGTCGAGTAACACATAACGGTGAACAGTTTGAAGTGACCGGTTATGCGCTTCTTGACGGCGACGGTGTCTTCTATATGAAACTTGACGGCGAGATCGCCTTCAAGTCAATAGGACACATCAGTCCTGCTTGGTTTGGTGTAAGGGTCTCAATGAAGGGTTACTTGGTTGATGATGAATTCACATACAGCCACCAGATGCGGGGATGGGCGATACCATTAACCCAGAACCTGTTTACGAGACTAAGAAACCATCTCCAATAACCAAAACCCACACTTTTTTTCTTTATCACACTCTAAACTTAACGCGCGTGTATTTGAAGTACTCAAGCACCTTTAACGCGGTGCAGCCTCTGGTAAACAAGATGGCTGTATTCTTTATTCCTGCCTCTTCCCCTCTTCTTGACAGCTCTGATTGCGAGCTAGGTGTTCTTCTCACTTATTTATAGGAAATATAATGCATTTCTCTCATTCATTTTACCACTCTTAACCATAGATAAACCTCTTTTGTAATGTAGTGCTTGGCCAAGAGAGATGTGCTTAATTGATGGTAGGCTTACTTTCGTACATTAACGGTGGGAAAACGTTGAGGATTGAAAGACTGCTACCACTGGTTCTCGTAATAGCGCTCGTCCCAACTGTATTTGCCCAGGTTTCACCCCAGACACTCGGCTTCACAGTTTATACCGACGGGGTCACGCGGGTTGATTACCACCTCAACGCGGACCCGACCCAAGCACAGGTGAACGTCACACTATTCGGGAATACACTGGAGGACCTTTTTATCCTTGACCAAGACGGCCTCCCTTTGTCGTCCACCGTTGTAGACGGGTATCATCAGGTGGATAGCCTCGGTTCAAGCAGTCTAACTGTGAGTTACCTGACGGCCGAACTGACTGGGAAGAGCGGTGCTGTATGGAGTTTTATCGTTGAGACATCCATCAGCGCTGAAATCATGCTTCCTGTTGGGGCCATTATTATAAACATCAACGATATCCCGCTGGAGATCGAGACATTGGACGAGCAGACAAGGCTCATGATGCCAGCCGGTGAGGTCTCCATAAGTTACACTGTGGACATCGTGGACTCTGAGACGCTTGCCTCCGATGCAATCGCTGAGGTCGATGAGGCGATTCAGCAGGCGGAGGGCAACGGAATCATCGTCTCGGATGCTGTGCAGGTATTATCGGAGGGGCGGTCATTCTTTGAGGCCCAGGACTATTTATCTGCACAGGAGAAGGCCGAAGAGGCGCTAAGCCTTGTCGGGTTAACATTGGGGCGTGCGGCTACGGCCCAGGCCCAGATAAACGCGGCTCAGGTGGCCGTAGACGCAGCAGTAGACGCTGGAAAGACCGTGGGAATCGACGGGGCGGAGGCGAAACTAGCAGAGGCAGTGTCAGCTTTCTATCTAGGGGACTATGAGGACTCTATCACGCTTTCAAAGCAGGCGCTTGAGCTGGCTGTTAACGCGGATGCACCTTCTGGCAGATACAACTTGATGATCATAATCGCAGGAGGCATCATAGTCATTGGAGTAGCGGCCGCGTCCGTTTTCAGGTCCAAATCAACGAAAGAGGAAGGACCCGCAGACAACCTGGAGATCGATCTTGAGACCCTATTCGATGAACACCCCGAGCTCAGTATGGGTGATAAAGAGGTTCTCAGGTTCATGGCTGAGCGGGATGGCGAGACCTTTGCACACGAGATACGGGAGAGGTTTGATATCCCTAGGACTAGCACATGGCGGATGATCCGGAGGCTCATGCGGTACGAGCTTGTGGATGAGCGGAAAATAGGAGGCCAGAGCCTCGTATCCATCGTGGAACGGTACAGGAGGAGAAAATGATGAAACAAGTGTTCCATTCGATTCCGCGGGGTTCCTATTATAGGATGGTGCAGGAGGGTATCTTTGATAGAAAAATGATAAAGAGGGCGTATCTGGTGCTCATGGCGATACTGCTTGTTATGATGAGCGTAAGCTTGGTCTCGGCTGATCCAGAAATCCAGGTATCGGAACAGTATTTTAAACCAGGTGACGTGGTGATGGTCACATTTATGGGTGACTCTGGGGAAAGTTTAGAGCTAAACCTTACGAACTCCCGGGGTTTAATCCAGACACACCTGGGCTCATTGGGGAACGACGGCACCTATGTATGGACCTATACTCTTAACTTGACTGCCCCGACGGACATTTATCTGATCCAGATACGAGTTGGAGAGTCCTTGATTGAGGATTCATTTGTTGTCTCTGGAATGGCGCCTAGACGGCTCGCCGAGTCCATGAGAACGCTGGTCTTTAACGCCAAGAAGCAGGCTGAGACTGCGTTGATTCAAGCGAGGAAGG
>JAUWLH010000002.1 GCA_030613835.1 Candidatus Bathyarchaeota archaeon
TGGACTTGTCCCGAGTCCCTTTCCACTATATTTTTTCCGGGTATGTGTTCAGGCTTTGCACGTTTTTTACTTGATTTACGTAGACCTTTTTGTATGAAAGATGTGAGGTCTTTAACCATCTTTTCGTGGTCTACGGCACCCGCGGCTACAGCGATGCTCTCTCCATAGTTTTCTTTGTAATAATCCTTGATTGACTCTAAGGACATCTTGGATATAGTCTCGAAAGTTCCTGTGATCGAGTGAGCGGCTCTATTACCCTTCCAAATGTTTTCCGTGTATAGCTCGTGAATGAGGCTTGCAGGATCGTCCTGAACTCGCTTGATTTCCTCAAGGATAACCTGCCGCTCCATCTCCACATCTTTTGTGTCCAGCACGCTGTTTTGCATCATGTCTGATAGGACCTCTGTTGCGATGCTTTGATCCTTTGCCCTAGTCCTTGCGATATAGGTAGTCATATCACGATCAGTGAACGCGTTCATATAGCCTCCAAGGTTCTCAATTACAGAGGAAATTTCACTAGCTGACCTAGTCGGGGTACCCTTGAAAAGTAGGTGCTCAAGGAAATGGCTTCCACCCTCAAGCTCAGCCCCCTCATCCCTGGAGCCAACATTTACCCACATACCAAAGCTCATACTTAGTGAAGCAGGGTTATGCTCAGTAATCAATCGAACACCGTTAGGCAACAGCTCATCCCTTAACTCAAGCGCCATAGTCATCTACACCCCCTCCCTTAACTCGAAGGGATAAAAAGTTGCGTCTTCGCAGTCATATTAGCCCAAAAAACACTCAAAAAACTCATGGATAGGATTCACGTCCAAACAGTTTTTCATACTTTATATATAAAACTCAAAGTCAGTAATAAACGGTAAAATAAAGCCCAATTAGGGTATCAAAATTGCGTTTTTTATGTAGTTTGAACAGATGGATGTTTTACGCCTTATAGTAAAGGTACCTTCAACACTTTGGACGTGATTTGTATCCCAATTTTTACATGGTTTCCAAGAAGACCGAACGGACATTAGGGGGCTTAGGAAGATAGAGAAGAAGATATTTGCTTACCCTCAGATGTTAACGATATTGTGTAGTTCTTCCTCGGACTTAGGCCGATCCTCTGCATTATTTTACCCCGAAGATCCATAGGAATTTCGGCCAAAAGGTATAGGGTATTTGATGTAGATTTTGCTTGGTTTCCAATGAACTCTACGATATTTTCAGGGGTAAGGCCAGTCTGCTCCGATAGGCTCCATAGGTCCATTGATTCCTTGCCGTATAGGGATTTCATTAATAGAAGATGCTTTGATAGGGACCGTATCTTGTCAAGATCTTCAAAGCTCATTTCTTCTAGCTCTGGGAACTTTGGCACTTCCACAGTTTTCTCGATTATTTTCTCAATGGGCACTTCAACGATTCTTTCTATAGTTTTTTCAACTACTTTCTCCCTCACCTGGATAGGGGTATTTCCTCTGAAAACATCAAGCTGGAACGAGGTCTCCCGGCCTTTTTTCGTCAATTTCCATAGATCGAACGTATAGCGTTTATCATAAGGTAGAGTCGCAGGTTTTCCCCGCTCTGATGCTTTCCGGACAAGTCCCACCTCCTGAAGGAGGCTTAGCCAGTTGTTGAGCTCGACTTTGGTTAATGTGTTTCCTTGCTCTACGAGAATTGGTTGCATATCATAAGTGGTGAGGTACTCTGTTTCTGAATCCCTTAGGATCAAGAAGATATGGCGGGCGTTTCTGCTCTGTAGGGGTCTTAGTGTTTTCTCGAATATTTCCTCCAATTCCTCCCTATTTGGGGGTTTAGACTTGTCTTTTGGGGTCATTTAACCTCTAATCTATATTCAGGATATTCCTGAATATTAATATTTCTGATCAGAAAAAAACTGATCGAATATTTACGGAAAATAATATACTCTAAGGACGTTCAAAAGATACTAGAAAGACCATGCTAAAGCCCAAAGTGTATATTACAAGAAAATTCTTCGATGAAGCCATCGATTTGATTAAGTCCGTGGCAGATGTGGAGACTTTCGATGGAGAGAATGATCCAATCCCAAGGGGGATTCTCAAGGAGAAAATAGTGGACATAGATGGACTACTCCCAATGCTCACAGACATGGTTGATGGGGAGCTGATGGACCTGGGTAAAAACCTCAAAGTCGTGAGCAATTATGCCGTAGGATACAACAACATAGTCGTACCGGACGCCACTGAAAGGGGAATAATAGTTACAAACACCCCAGGCGTACTCAACGATTCAACGGCTGACTGCGCCTTCATGCTGATGATGGCCATAAGCAGGAGGTTAGTTGAGGTAGACAAGTACGTCAGGGACGGAAAATGGGTCAAGGCTTGGGGCCCAAAGATGCTCCTGGGATCGGATGTGACAGGGAAGACCCTTGGAATAGTAGGGTTGGGCAGGATCGGTCAGGAGATGGTCCCTAGGGCGAAGGGCTTCAAAATGAACGTCATTTATCACAACAGGACCCCTAGTCCAGAGAAGGAGAAAACCCTCGGCGTAGAGTACAGGGAATTCGATGATTTACTGAGAGAAGCCGACTTTGTAAGCCTCCATGTGCCTCTCAACGACGAGACAAGGCACTTGATCGGCGAGAGGGAGCTAAAGCTCATGAAGTCCACCGCTTTTCTCATAAACACTGCAAGAGGTCCAGTTGTCGACGAGAAGGCATTGATCAAGGCACTTAAGGAGAAATGGATCGCGGGTGCGGGGCTTGATGTTCATAACAAGGAACCCATCGAGCGTGATAACCCATTGTTGGAGTTGGACAACGTCATCGTGGCTCCACATATCGGGAGCGCAACCACTGATACCAGGCTCGCCATGGCCATGAAGGCAGCTGCGAACCTTGTAGCGGCTCTCAAAGGTGAAAAACCTCCAGACATCGTTAACCCAGATGTCTTGGAATAAATCACGGGAAAATTCGGTTTTTTCAACACATTTTATGCTAAAATACCCCAGGGTAAGTAATGAGAAGATGTCTAGTGTTTTTTTTGGAATAATTGCTTCAATAATATATTTCAAGAGTTTTCTGTCAGTCCTGAAAAACATGAAAAACAAGGGTTTTGTTTCAGAGTGCTGAGACAAAAGGGCTAGATTTCGCCCTTCTCATGCCTTGCCGAGAGGATGAAGCACATGTCGTCCACCATTTCCTCCAGATCATAGTCCGGAGTCCAGCTCCACTCCTCCCTCGCACATGAGTCATCTATACTCATAGGCCACGAATCGGCTATTTTTTGCCTGAAATCGGGCTCGTAAGTGATGGTAAACTGGGGGTTGTGCTTTTGAATCTCCGCCGCAAGCTCAGCTGGATTGAAACTGAGGGACGCGAGGTTGTAGCTGGTACGATGTTTCAGGTTCTCAGACGGGGCATCCATGAGGTCTTGGAAGGCCTTCAGGCAGTCGGGCATGTATATCATGGGTAGCGTGGTGTCTGATCTTAGGAAGCATTCGTAGCTCCCCTTCTTGATGGCCTCGTAGAATATCTCCACTGCGTAATCCGTGGTTCCTCCCCCGGGTGGAGCAACGTTGCTGATGACACCGGGCAGCCTGATGCCCCGTACATCAACGCTAAATTTATCGAAGAAATACTTGCCCAAAAGCTCCCCCGTCACCTTGGTGACCCCGTACATGGTCCTCGGCGTTAAAACCGTGTCCTGAGGCGTGTTCAGCCTAGGAGTTTCTGTCCCAAAGGCGGCTATGCTACTGGGGTGGAATATCTTATTGGTTAACCCCTCCCTGGCCACCTCAAGGACATTCCTGAACCCGTTGATGTTTACGTCCCATGCCAGATCTGGCCTCATTTCACCAGCAGCGCTTAGAATGGCGGCCAGGTGATAGACCTCATCTATGTCGTATCCCTTAACCAAATTCCTTACTTCATCGAGTTCGAGGACATCAAGCCGCTCATATGACCCAGAATAGTCACTGCTTGGCTCCTTGATATCGGTCGCCAGGACGTTTTGAGTACCGAAAAGCCGTTGAAGCCGAGGAACGAGCTCGGAGCCTATCTGACCCAGAGCCCCCGTAACCATAACTCGCCTAATGTCACTGCCCATTAGAATCAGGTTAAGTTAGCGTACTCCGCATAAAACCGTTACCCCTTATAAAGACCCAAACTAGAAAATAGGTTAACACCTGTTATATACCATGCATTTGTCCCTTTAGGATGAGACAATAATTTTTTTTCATTATGTCAGGTTACTTGACACAAAATCGACATTCCCCCTGCTTTGCCCGCAACCCGCGACGGAATCGATAATAATAAACGGGCAACAGTCATTCATCAATTGAAGGTAATACAATGAGAGACCCAACAGGCTTTCTAGGGAAAGAGTACCAGGAGCTAGTGGACAAGGCACTGGACTGGAGATTGAAGCAGTTACAGGGCGCAAGCGAGCCCGTTACCAGGGTTGACGGCAGGGACGTGCTGGTCCTCTGCTCCAACAACTACCTAGGACTAGCGACCCACCCGAAGATTATGCAGGCAGCAATCGAGGCGATAGAGAAGTACGGCGTCGGATCCGGTGCAGTCCGGGCCATCAGCGGTAACATGGATGTCCACGTTGAGCTGGAGAAACGCTTGGCAAAGTTCAAGGGAGCCGAGGCAAGCCTCACATACCCCACTGGCTTCATGGCTAACAGTGGGCTGATTCCCCAGCTGGTGGGAAAGGAGGATATTATCATCAGCGACAAGCTGAACCACGGCAGCATAATCGACGGCGTACGCCTCTCAAGGGCAGAGAGGACAGTTTACAACCACAACGATATGGAAAACCTCGCAGAGAAGCTTGAGGAAGCCGAGAAAAAGGGCTACAGGAGAATCCTAATCATCACCGACGGCGTCTTCAGTATGGACGGCGACATAGCGCCCCTTGACCAGGTCGTCAAACACGGCTCGAAGCACGGAGCCATGATATACGTCGACGACGCCCACGGGGAAGGAGTCCTAGGGAAGAAAGGCAGAGGCGTCGTGAGCCACTTTGACCTCACGCACGAGGATGTCCACGTCGAGATGGGCACATTCAGCAAGGCATACGGAACCATTGGTGGACACATATCCGGCTCGGATAGCTTGGTGAAGTTCGCCTACAACAAGAGCAGGACATGGCTACTCAGCAGCTCACACCCACCCGCGGTTGCAGCGGCGACAATCGCGGCCATTGACGTCCTTGAGAACGAGCCCCATCACGTCGAGAACCTCTGGAAGAACACCAATTACTTTAAGAAGGCAGTGAAGGACCTTGGATTCAATACGGGCAACAGCCAAACCCCCATCATACCAATAATTGTCGGGGAAAGCCACAAGGCTAAAGCACTGTCTGATAGACTCTACGATGATGGCGTTTTCGTTGTGCCAATAGTTTTTCCCATGGTAGCTCGGGATTTATCGCGGATCAGGGTCCAGATGCATGCAAAACTGACAACGGAGCAGTTGGACTCAGTAATTGGGAAAATAGAGAAAATAGGCCGCGTTTTAGAGATAATCTAGGGGTATTTACCCCTACCTTTTTGATAAAAAGATCATTAGTAAGTATACTCAAAAAAAGCTGTCAGCGGGGTTCCCTTCTTTTGCTTCAGGATTTCGCTGCACTCCTTCGGGGAAAGTGCCTTGAACTCGTAGCCGTAATCGTCTAGGAGCTCTTTCGCGTTATCGGCGATCTCAGGTGCCACAAGGATAGCCCTTACCCTCCTGTTGGCATCCATATCGATAACATCCATGTATTTTTTTAGCTGATCAACGGCGTCCTTAGGAGCTTTGACCCGTTTGATCTCAACAACTGTCAATGTGTTATTGGAATCGTAACCTATGATATCGATGAACCCCGGGTCCACCGCCATCTCCTTGGTCATGGGACGGAAACCCAGCTCAAGGATATCGGGCTTGAACAGAATAGCCTCCTGCATATCCTTCTCAGACGCATACAGGTTGAACTCGCCGTTATCAACTAAATCAAGTACAGCCACCATTTGCAGACCTGTGAACGTGATAACCATGGACTCGTTCTCCTTTCTACGGAAAACACGGACCACCAATCCCTCTTTCAGTAGTTTCGTATTAAAGATGCTGCCAGAGGGCTGCCAGTTCACGGGAGAATAGTGCTTTGGACGGTGTATCAAAGCCGATCCGTCGGGCTTAAAGATGACAAGCCTCTCCCCCGACTCCAGTTTGCTGCTGGCCCTCCCGTCATAGTCAACGGTGCACTCCCCGGCTATCACCACGGTCTTGCGCCTGGATATGCCTGACTTTACGACCTTCTCCGCTTCCCCAAGGCTTGGGTTGGGGAGTATCTGCTGCCTGCTCTCGTCCATATGGTTACCCAACGCTGGTGATTATCGTGATCCATGCCGCGTTCATCTTGGCATCATACTGAAGCAGGTGAGACGTGGCGTCCCCAAGCAGGAAGGTGCCGTGCCCTGGGTACATACGCTCGGGCTTTAATGACGCAAGCTTCTTGATGCTTGCCTTCCAGTCGTCAAGGTCAAAACCGGGGCCGTTGATATAGCCCAAATTACCTGATGCTCCAGCGATATCCCCACATAGGAGGCTTGAAACGCCGTAGTCGTCCAGCATAAAGCTGATGCAACCCGGAGTATGACCTGGGTTACTCACCGTTATGAGCTCAACATCTCCGACCTCGATAACGTCGCCATCCACGACAGTCTCATCAACCGGAGCAGTCTTGAACTCCAGGCCCCATTCCTGAGCCATAGTGTACAGGGATAGCTCGTTCAACGTCTCGATGGCCTCCTTGTCGATTGGATGGGATATGATCTTGGTGCCAGTTGTCTCCCTGATCTCATAGTTTCCGCCGATGTGATCGAAGTGGCAATGAGTGATCAGGGTCTTTGTTATCTTCTTGGGGTCGAGGCCATCCCGCTTTATGTTCTCCATAATAGCCTTCACGCCGTAACCCCCTCCAGTGTCGATCAGTGCCAGCTCGGAGCCTCCATCCACGACGTAACAGTTGCAGTCTCCGCTAGGCGAAATACCGTAACCGGATCCAGCGACGAGGTAAACCCGCTCAGTTAGCTTCATTATATCTCGGAAACCATAAAGTCCCTCGGATTTTTAATGTGTTCGACCGATTTTCAGACCGCATAGGGCTTATTTAGTCATGGATATGACCCCTGTCCGTTTAGGATGATCGAATCTCCGAACCCCCCCTTTGATAGTGTTCATTTTTAACACGGTTTTGTATTTCGGAGCATAAAGGTTCGAATGATCGAAGTAAGTTCGATAATAATGTTTTACGCCTTATAGTAAAGGTACATTCAAAACTATGGATACAAACCGCGTCCAGTATAAACAACGGTTACGACCAAACGATGATGATGAGCACCCCCTTCTCCCCCAATCACAGGGCTCATTAGCACATAGCGTTCATTATATTACCATGTTCCACGAGACCTGCGGCGAAATCCGGGAGTCCACATACGGCGTCCTCTACCACAGGGATATAGGCAACACTCGGACAGCTGGATACAGTTCGGGCTTCATCATCGCTCCAATGATAATAGCGACACTCACGCGGTAAGGTGTTCGGAATGAGTCAAACACTTTAACAGTAGAGGTATCATCGGACGACGAGTCCAAGAGACTGGCCATCGCACGGCAAATCCCATCGACCGAGATAATAGCTTACGCAAGAGTGAGCGGCATCAACATCCAAGTTTGATGCACAAAAAAGAGGATTGGAAAATCTCTATTTGTCAAACGACTGCTTGAACAAGTCTTCCATCGCTGCATAGTGCATCGAGTTAAATTCCTCAAGTTTTTCGGGGTGGGTCAGCTTCACATGGAAACGTACCCCGCCTGGACTCGCAGACTTTCGTTCACAGTACGGACACTTAAACTGGGTCATCGATTTTGCCATTGAAACAACTCCGATCTAATTATAGTAAATACTGGTTATAACCTTATGCGCCACACGTCGCTAATAGATCAATTTTTAGAGGCATTATTTCGTCGTTTACCTAGGGTAAAGTGTTGAAAAAAATGCGCATAAAATGGGTTTTTCTGTAAAAATTAGAGTTCGGCTATCTTTGGCTCTTCTACAAACAGGAGGAATAATATCCCGAACACGAAAAGTGCCACAGACATAATCTGCCAGGGTAGTGCGTTGTTATAGCGGTACAGGTATCCACTTAGGAGCATTCCAACTGTCTGGAGGGACTTTCCCAGTATCCCGCTGCCGTAGGCTCCTCTCATGATCCATACGCCTCCTCCTCCGATGGACGCAAGAATCCTACCCCTCTGATCCTTGGGGGTCATGTTGGCGAAGAGGCTCTGGAAGCTGGGGTTCATGAGGCTGTTAGTTAGTGTAGTGAAGACCGCGAGGATGACGACGTGTGTGTATGTTATGCATAGCAGGAAAGCGTACACCTGTATGGCACCGATGATCATACATATCCCTGCGATATTCTTCTTGCTGAACCTGTCAACTATGCTTCCCGCGGGTATACCCAAGATTACGCTGACAGCACCCGAAATGAGGATAACGTTTGCCCATTCAGAGACGCTGAGACCAATGATCTCCTGAGCCCTTATTATCCAGAAGCTGCTGGTCAGGGAGCCGAATAACACCGAGAATGAAACCAAGAAGGATAGGGTGTAGAGCTTCTTTGGTATATCCTTCAGCACACTGAACACGCTTTTGTAGGACTTGACGACAAGAGCAGGGAACTTGGAGATGCTGAGGTCTATGGTCTTGGGATTGGATACCGTCTCCTTGAGGAACTTGAACCTGAAGAGTGCTATCCCAGAGGCGACAAAGAAACTCATGATGTACAGGCCCTTCATGGCGGTGATCATGCCGAACCTGTCGATGACGTAGCTACCGATGATAGGGGCAGCCATCCCGAAGGCGCTTGGTATGGCCACAGTGGTTGCGAAGCCGATGCCCCTCTTCACAGGCGGGATGGAGTCCGCGATGAGAGCCTGTCTGGCCGGGAAGTAGAACGTAACCAGGCTCTGTATGAACATCCCTACCGCTAGCCACTGCCACGTGTTCGTGAACCCGTTGATAAGGAACCCGATACCGTAGACGAAGGTCATGGTGGAAATGAGTTTTATCCTGCCCTGGTAGTCAGCGATGTACCCGCCTACTGGGTACAGGATGAGGCTAGCAGCGTTCCCTATGGCCATGATGATGCCGATGGTCTCATAGCTGCCACCTAGCTCAATGACGTATAGTGGAAGGAAGGGCCAGATAATGTCCACCGTGGCACGCCATATGCACTCGCATATGGTCATGACTAGGACGTTACCCTTCATGAAACTGAATATGTCCTTGACTGTCTGCACTTTAATCCCCCGTGAATGGGCACCTAGAATGGGCTATCGGTTTTAAGTTTAACCACACCTCTTTTAATCCACTAGGAAAATACTGTGAATGAAATGGCGGCCAAGAAGGACAAGATCACATGGGTTACGTGCCCGGACTGCGGCAGCAAGATAGGTATAGTGATATCAGTGGGGAAGGCAGACGCCACCCAGGTTATCCACGAGCACAGAGAGGACTGGCCGCCCGCAGGAGCCCAGCCTACAGATGCAAGATCTAGACTGCAAGCCGCAGGAATCGATATGTCCCAACTTGATATCGAGGAAGGCGACGAGGTCATATCGGTGAGCCCTAAAAAGTTCCTAGGGGACCAGTGGGGCCCCATAAACGAGGCAATGAGGACCATCGGCGGCAACTGGGTGAGGGACGGCAGGAACAGCCGCTGGGAAATCCCCAAGTAGGGTAACTGTAATCTATTATTATGGGTATTTTTTTTGTCCAATTGCTATCCGGCTAATCCAAGATAACATTGGGCCTTAAATTCATGGAAAAAATTGTGTGATACCTAATGATATGTGGTGACAACATTAACCCAGGATATCAGCTATGATCTCCTTGACCCACCTGCCGATGCCCGAGATCTTCCCAACCCGTTCCAGGTATTCTATCCACGTTAAGCCCAAGGCGTACCTCCACTTCGGGTAACCTTCTTCTAATTTCGCGTAAGCGAGGCCGTGCTGAGTGCAGTAGACGCCTTTCTCGACCTTCCTCTTACATACTCTGCAACTCATCTCAGTTTCTCCTAGTGAGGTTTGCACCTATCTCGACTTCCTTATCCTTGAATCGCTTCAGTATCACGTCGAGTTTTGATATAGTCTCATCTATTACCTCGTCGGCCGAGACCTTACCTGATTCAATACCGTCTAGCTGGGCTTCTAGGGTCCTCGTCAGCCGGACATCGATGATATCGGGGCTGTACTCAGCGAGTACCTCGATGACGTTTGAGCCGAGGTCGGTTAGGGCCAGCCTCTGGCTCCTGATGTAGCCTCGTCTGTGGAGGGTGTCGATGATGTTGCTCCTTGTGACCTTGGTGCCTACGCCCTCGTCCTCCATCTTCCGCACCAGGGATGACGCCGTGAACCGGGCCGGTGGTTTAGTGTAGTGCCTCCTCGTTGATAGCTTGGTTATGGGCAGCACCTTGCCCACTTTGACCTCGGGGAGGGGTGTGTCCTTAGATTTGAAGTAGGGCCGGTAGAACACGGTCCAGCCAGGTTCTATGGTGTGGTCCCCCTTGAGGTAGAACGTGTGTCCGTTCACATCGATATCAACGGTGCTCCTTGACCTGATGAATGGCTTGCCCAATGACACCAGGAACCTCCTTACAACCAAGTCGTAGACGTTGAGTTCCTCAGGTTTGAGCCGCCCTGGCTTGTTCCCTGTGGGGTGGATGGCGGGGTGGGCTGGGTCATCCTTCTTTCCATGCCTGGGTTTGAACCGTTTCTGGTCAATCAATGTTGAAACATCACCCTCGTACCTCATGTTTTCTCCAAGTTTACCCAAAATCTCCCTGACATCAATGGTCGCGGGCATCCTCTGACTGCTAGTCCTGGGGTAGCTGATGAGGGCGGAGAGGTATAACTTCTCGGCTATCTTCAGGGTCACAGCTGGGTTGTACTTAAAGACTCTGTAAGCCTCCTGCTGAAGGTTGCCTAAATTGAAGGGTGCGGGTGGCTGTGCCCTCTCTTCCTTTCCCTCAATCCCTTTGATTTTCCCTTCCTTTCCCCTGCACTCCTCGGCCACTTTTTTCGCGTGAACCTCACGCTCCAAGCGGGGTTTTTTGTACTCCAAGGGGTAGATAATTTCATCAATTATCGTCTCGGCGGATACTTTCCAATAGGGTATCGGGACGAAGCTGTTGATCCTGGACTCAAGGTCGTACACGAACCTGAGGGTCGGGCCCTGTACTCGTCCTGTGCTCAGTGTCTTCTTGTTGTCAATCCTCTTCTTGGCGGTGAGGGTCAGCGCCCTGCTCAGGTTTATCCCGTACAGCCAATCGGCCTCGTGCCTGACCTTTCCCGCTGCGATTACGGGGTAGTCAAGAGTTTGCCTGTTCTCCCAAGACTTGACTAGCTCGCTTTCTGTGAGGTTGTTGAAGAGCATCCTCTTTGATTTGCCCAGTGCAGTCTCGCCCAGCCCGTGTTTAATGATGTTGAACGCTATGAGGCTGCCCTCCTGATCGTAGTCACAGGCACTCACGACCTCGTCGATATCATTTGCTATGTTAATTATGGCGTCCAGATACTGTTTCGTGTAAGATGCCAGCTTGTCAACCCTGTGGCTTGGGACCCATTTGATATCATAGATAGGGTACGTCCATCCTCCCCTCTTCTGGACAATGGTGTAGAGGTGACCCACCGCGCTTACCACGACTAGTTCCATCCCGGCCCTGTATGATACATAGAACGAGACCTTACCATACCTGCCCCTAGTGGGCTTGCTGTTCTCGTCCAAGGCCGCGGCTATCCTCTTGGCTGATGACGGTTTCTCGGTGATGACAAGTGCTCGCTTGGACAACCTGATACATAGCTAGCTGATACCCCATTATCTCTTATGGTCACATCGATAGGGTTATTGGACACGTGCCCAGAATCTTCAGGGATGCAGCAGCGTATAACAGCAGTTCTGACGCAGGGCAAGGTCATCGTGCCATCTCAGAGTGACGCGGACAGCCTGTACCAGGACGGTTACGGGTACCGGATGAATCACGAGCACTACATGTATCCAGCTGAGATACTTTTCACTGTGTACAGAAACAAGATCGCCGTCGTTGACGAGGATTCAAACAAGACGCTGAGCTTCACCGAGCTGCTGCACGTGTTATCAGCTGAGACTCCTAACCTGTGGACAAACTTTATTGTTTTCAAGGACCTGCGCACACGTGGCTTCATCATCAAGATCGAGAAAGAAAGGTTTCTCATCTACGAGAGGGGGACATACAGGAAGACTCCTCCGAGCTACGTCATTCACATCTTCTCAGAGGGAAAACCCCAGAGCCTCACCGAGTTCATAGAGGAACTGAGGGCCACAGAGAAGGATGGTTATGAGATGAAGGTGGCCGTTGTTGATAGAAGAGGTGAGATAGTGTTCTACAGCGTCACCGAGACCCAGTTACTGAAGGACTGAGACAAGCTCGTCAAGTTTGATCTTGGTCTGTTCACCTGATTTCATGTCCCTGACCGTCACGGCTTCCTCAGCTAGTTCACGTTCACCTACGACGACAACCTTCAGGATGCCCTTCTTGTCCGCGAACTCAAACTGCTTTCCGAGCTTCCTGCCCATCATGTCAACAATGGTTGGAATGTTCTCAGCGCGTAGCTTCTGGGCGATCTTGATGGCCTCTTCGATGACCTTTTTGTTCACCGGGGCCACATAGACCTTGGCTCCGAGAGCCATATCAGCAAACGCACCTTTCTTCTCAAGGATAAGAGTCACCCTGTCCACACCGAAACTGACACCAGTAGCGCATGTGGGTGATCCACCGAACAACTCGACGATCTCGTCATATCTTCCGCCTCCTGCTATGCTTCCATAGTTCTCATAGCCCTTGGCGATGACCTCGAACACGGGTCCAGTATAGTAGTCCAAACCCCTAGCAAGGCTGAGATCGACACTGATGTACTGGGCGAACCCAAACGCCTTGGCGAACTTGTACAGCTCCTCAAGAGCCTTGCAACCTTTAACGCCGGCCTCGTAGTTCTGAAGCATTACTTTGGCCTGATCAAGTACCTCACTTGGATTCCCTTTCAATCCAAGCAAGTCCAGGAGTTTCATGCTTGTCTCTTCATTCGGAGAGATGCCCCTGAGCTCATCTATGACTCCTTCCCTGCCTATCTTACCTAGCTTGTCGACGGCTCGGAAAGCGTCAAGACTCTTTTCCTCGGGGATACCAGCTAGCTGAATGATGCTCTTGAGTATCCTTCTGTCGTTGAGGATTATTGTAAAGCCCTCAAACCCAAGCCTACTAAAGGCGTCCACAACTGCGGATAGCACCTCGGCATCGGCAATACTCCCCTCGACACCGAAGATATCAACATCAGCCTGCCAGAATTCCCTGAACCGTGTTTCGCTGGGTCTCTCATACCTCCAAGTTGGCCCGATAGTGTAACGTTTGAATGGCTTTACAAGGTTACGATGTGTTGCCACCACTCTGACGGTGCTCGCGGTATGCTCGAATCGAAGCGCAAGCTCCCTGTCGGATTTATCCTTGAAGTTATAGATCTGGTTTATTATGTCTTCCCCGCTCTTGATCATCAGCATCTCCAGGTTCTCAAACGCAGGTGTACCTAGTGGCTCGAAGCCGTATGCCTCGTAGACCTCTCGTACCTGGTCGATTACCCAGTTCTTTTTCTGCTGGTCGTCGGGGAGATAGTCCCGTGTACCGCGTGGTGGCTGGAACATGAGTCCGATATGGGCTTTCCTCTGAATAAAAGGTTACCCTACGAGGCTGGTCTCTACCCGCTCCTTGCCGCGGCCAGGATTTTTTCTCTTGAGCTTTATCATACCTATTTCGGTGGTGTTCTTGACATGGGTTCCGCCGCAATGATCCTCTATAGGTCCGCACCGCCACGTCCTTATGCCGTCTTCAGCAACCTCGATGGTGATCTCATGACCTTCAGCAAGGAAGGCGTTGATATCGTCCTCGGTCCTCTTAAGCTTCTCTGGGTCAAGACGGTTATCAGCCTTGTAGTCTGAGCGGTCCTTCTTGTCATCAACGTTTGATCCGAGGCGCTTCAGTAATCCAAAGTTCTTGTAGAAGAAATATTCCATGATATGACTTGCGCTGTGTATCTTCATGATGTGGTATCTCCGATCCCAGTCGATTGCACCATGAACGCTATCATCAATGGAAAAATCGGGCTCCTTTGCCATAACGTGAACATGTCTTCCATCGATGAAAATGGTATCAACGACAGTCTCTCCGTTGATAACGCCCTTGTCTCCTGTCTGACCACCTGATTTGGCGTAGAAGACCGTTTGATCTAGGACAACGTTCAATCCATTAATCTCAGATACCTTGGCATCAAACTCAGCCAGGTAATGGTCTTCATCGTACAGTCTGGTGGTCATGAAATGGATAAAATAGGTTGTAGGAGAAAAATGTTGGCTTAGCCGAAAGCGCCTCTGAGGAACGGATATAGATCCTCAACCTGTTCCTGCACCATCGTCTGATAGTACTGGTACAGTATACTAACGGCTAGCAATGCTCCCATTCCCGAACCGAAGACTCCGAAGAACTCGCTAAATGCTGCAAGGGCCCCGATAATCACACCACCTATAACGGTGATGGTCGGAATGTACCTGTTCAATAGTTTCTCCAACGGCTTCCTGCTACGCCTGAACCCAGCGACCTGCATCCCTGACTGAAGTAGCTGATCAGCCATCTGGTCGGCTCCAAGTCCACCGATCTCAAGCCATGTTAAGCTGAAAATAAGACAGAAACCAACAACAATCAGCAGGTAGATAATCGCCTTCATCGGGTCAGCCGCAACTCCTCCTAGACTTCCAGGGCTCGTAACATAGTAACTCAGACCACCGATAGGAGTGACCCCGTTGGTGGTCTCGTTGTACATTCCGAACATGTTCAGGAAGAAGCTACTGTTGTCTTGATTCCACCTGGTCCACACAAACTGTCCGATCATCTGGAAGTTAGCGAACATGGCGTATGACAGGATAACTGGGATGTTGCTGACGTACAGTAGCTTGATTGGCATCTTGCTCCTGTAACCCCTGTAGCTGCCGTGGGTGATGGGTATCTCAACGCGCATCCCCTCGACGTAAACTACGAACGCAAACACCACAAGTGTCATAACGAACCCGAGCATGTCGGGGTATCCGGTACGATAGAACCAGTCCAGAGCGGGAATACCTTGGAAGATTCCCTGTATCATGGCGATGATTGCTCCGAACGCCCTGCCATCGTTCATGGTTATGTGACTGAAGCTCATCCACCAGATGTTCTGGGTGATACCAGCAACGATGAAAAGACTGATTCCGCTTCCAATGCCCCATCCCTTCTGGATGAGCTCATCCATCATCATAAGTACAAAACCCGCAGCTAGAAGCTGCACGAAGATCAATATAGACTGATACGAACTGATGTTTCCATACGTACCCCCCAAGATGTATAGTGAAGCCTGTATGATAATCATCACGAAGCTGAACACCTTCTGCGCAGTCGTGAACAGCCCCCTATCTTCTGAGCTTGACCTGTCAAAGGAGATCAGCTCGGATCCCGATAGTAGCTGGATGATAAGACCCGCCGTGACGATGGGACCTATACCTAACTCCATTAGTTTACCACGGCTGGATGCGAAGATGATCCTCATGGCAGCAAACGGGTCGTTACCCGTACCCTGAGGAATGCCGTAAAGCGGCACCTCGCTCATGATCAGATAGACGATCAGTGCGCCGATTGTCCATAAAAGCCGTGTATTGAAAGGTACTTTCTTCTGAGGTGGAGCCACTTCAGGGATAAAAGGAGATATTGGTTTGAAAAGATCAAGGAATCGCATTATAAATCCTCTATGGCTCTATGATGCTGCCACCGGCTTCTTCAATCTTTTCCTGCGCGGATGCCGTGATCTGTGCAACCTTGATGTTAAGAGGGACCTTGATGTTCCCCCTACCAAGTACTTTACCGATACCCAGTGAGGTCAGATCCAGCTCATTACCACCCTTGATACCGTAATCAGACAGAACAGCCACCGCAAGATCGATGAGCTCACCAACGTTGATGGTCTTGATCTTTGGAACCTTGGCTGATGGAGGCAGGAACCCTTTTTTGAGGTAGCGATCCTTCTCATACTTTACGGTACGAATCCAGAAGTGCTTCCTTCCGCCTGCCCCGCCCTTACCGCCACGTCCACCGGACTTTCTGTGTTGGCCGACTTGACCCCAGCCCATGTAGCGTGAACCGCGCTGTTTTCGAACTTTACGTAGTTTGTGTGGCATATCTAGCACATCCTCCTAGCTAACTCGTTGATGGCCTCGCCCCTGTAACCCAGCTCACCCTTACTCCTGTACGGGCGCTTTACGGATTTCTTAAACCCCTTTCTGGGTGGGTGCATCCTGAAGAAAGGCTTTAGCCCTTCGATCTGGTGCATACCAACCTCGCAGTTGACCAGCTTGTTAGCTAGGTCCTCAATGCTCTTGTAGCCGAACCCCTTGACATGCTCCTCTGTGAGCCTCACTTCGCCAGGCAGCCGTCCACGTTTCTCAAGCATCTTGATAACGGTCTCGACATCGGGCTCGCCCCATGTGATCCAGTCCTTGGCCTTCTGAAGCATTCCCTTATAATCGTCCCTGTCATCGATGATGGAAGCATAGTTGTTCCTATCGACCCTCAGAAACCTCATGGTGTCCCTCTCCCTCTGGGAGACGTTGATGGTGCCCCTGATCCTGATTACGAGGAGACATTTCTTATCCATCGATTTACACCCAGTCCTGAGGCGTCATTATCGCCTGAGTCTGTTTCAGAGCCTCGAATGTCGCAAACGCGAAGCTGTTAGTTGTAGTAGTTTTGCCCAATGATTTGCTCCAGCAGTCCTTGATCCCAGCCAGCTTCAGCACCTGCTTTGCGGTGTCACCGGCCACGAGCCCAAGTCCCTGAGGACCAGGTAGCAGTGTAACGACTACGCTACCGGCCTTACCCTTTACCTTGAAAGGCAGAGTGTGACCTTCGCCGCAATCACACTCCCAGCTGCCGCATCCTCGGCGTATCGGATACAGACTCAGCTTTGCCAGCCTAATGCCCTTCTCGATGGCGTTCCTGACTCGCTTTGCCTTACCAAGTCCCACGCCGATCAAGCCGTGCTCGTTGCCTACTGCCACAAGGGCAGTGAACCTACTGGACTCACCTGCGTCTGTCTGTTTCTGAACAAGGTTGATGTTGATGACATCGTCCTTCAAATCTGGGACAAGAGCGTCCACTATCTGGACTTCTTTTATCTTGTAGCCCTCCTCGAAGATCTCGAAGATGCTGGATATCTGTCCATCCAACACGAGTTTACCGAGCTCCGTCTTTGGAACCCAGCCCGCGAGGGATTCTTCCCGCCTTCTGTTACTCATCGTTGTTTTCCTCGATGTGTTTCTTGACCTCTTCGAAGTGGCTTGGAAGTGCCTCAGGTCTTAGTCCACGACGGAGGTAGACTGAGAACCTTCTCTCGTACTCGAAGGGGTCCTCTATGTTCTTAGCGTACTCGGCTATCACCTGGCCGCTTATAGCCTCTGGTGATGGCGCGATATCGCTGTCGAATGGTATCTCGAACCCGGCATCGTTCGCTCCCTGGACCACAGCGAAGATTCTGTTACCCGAAGTAACCCTCTTCAACCCTACGTCCAGGTTCGCGTAATCGTATCCGGCCTCCTTGGCCTTCTTGCCCGCGAGGTAACCAATGAGATATGCGGCCGGGATGTTCTTGCCGCTGGCGACCCAGCCGTGCTTCGTCTTAAGCTCGTGGCTCGATGCCTTTGCGAGAACATAATCGCCCTCTATCTCGGATCTTGTTAGTTGTACCTGTATAGTCTTGTTACTGATACGTACCACGAAGCGTGGGTGCTTTGACGTGGCTAGGACTCTCCTTGCCGCGTAGTCGGTCTTCTTCTGCCTACGCCTACGGTATGGTACCCTGTAGCTCGGTCCTTTAGCCAAAGGTACGCCTCCTTAAGTTGTTGTCGTTGATATAACGCTGGAGCTCAGCCACGCTCCTGAACGTCCCGCCCTTTGCCTTCCTGTAAAGGCTGCGGTACGTTGAGACGCTGATGGTCCTGTTCTCCCTGAGCTTGACCAGCTTCTTCCTCTGGGCCCTGATGCGGTTCATCCAGCGGGTCTTCCTGCTGACCACGGAGTACTTCTTTCCCTTCCTGCTTCCGGGTCCTATACGCCTGCCCTTTCTCTTTTTCTTGGCCAGCACGCGTGCCCTGCCCCTGCTTGGGCTGTTCTTGGGTAACGCCTTGATGGCCTTGGACTTTATCAGTGAACGGATCTCGACTCTCGTGATCGCCATGCTCACCTCGTCGCCCCGGTCTGGGTCTATCCAGACGCGGTGCACGCCGCAGTCGAGAACGGCTGACGCAATCTTGCGTTGACTTGATAGGTTCATTAATCGTCGTCCTCCTTTAGCTCTTCTTCCTCGGACTCATCTTCTTCCTCGTCCTCGTCATTAAGTTCCTCGAAGTCGTCCTCGGGCTCCATGACTCCTGGGTTGAGGATTCTGATCTTCAGCTCCTCAGCTTTCGCCAGTATGGTCTCTTTCTTTCTTCCGCCAACGGTTCCGCCTATCCTTGCGACCTGTGTCTCGGGATCGACCTTTTCAACGTCCTTGGCGTTCCAGACCATTACCTCTTCCATTCCTGATGAGTGGAGTCCACGTACAGCTGCGGGTCCCCTGTATCCGATCTTTACAGACTTGGGCCATCCCTGTAGCTCGGTCCGCATCTTGTTGTCGATGCCTCTCGGTTTCTTCCAAATATCCTTGAGCCTTACAAATCTCCATGACTCGTACCTTTTGAAGTGTGGCCGTTTCTTTTTGATCCTATTTCGTATTCGTAATAGTCTTTTCTTTTCTGCTTGTTCCATTTGCCTCACTCCTTTTTGTAGACGTAGATGCCGTCAAGGAATTTTCTTAGGTCCTTGTTCTTGATCTTCGTCGACTCCTGTATGTTTGCGGCTGTCTGGGCTACATGGTTGATATCAGCTCCGGTAACAATTATGTCATCCCCGTCCTGCGTGATCTCAACGTTGCCCCTGATCCTTGCGACTCTCGGAGCCTGCTCACCGACGAAGTTATTGATTATAACTTTCTCCTTCTGAATGTTTATGGTCATAGGGAAGTGGATGAACACAATCTTTAGTCTGTATTTGAATCCCTCGGTCACACCGATTATCATGTTATTGACATGACTCGCGATGGTTTTGACGAGGGCTGCCTGTTTCCTCCTCGGGTTTTCGACCCAAATGCGGAGGCTGGAATCCTGATAGCCTATATTCAGGCCAGCGTGACCGAAATCATACTCTATCGCTCCATTGGTTCCTGTGACTGCAACCTTATGCCCATTTAGGGTCAGGTTTACTCCCTCAGGTACCGTAACAATTTGCTCTACTATTTGAACAGTCACTTTTTTTACACCTAATAGACGTAGGCGAGCACTACGCCGCCTACGTTCTCTTCCTTTGCTTGGACGTGGTCCATTATGCCCTTGGGGGTGCTCAGTATGACAAATCCCATGTTTCTGCTGGGCAGGAAACGTTTCTCCCATTTCTCCATCTCGGAGACACGGGTCTTGTAGCGTGGCCTAACCGCCATGCACTTGTTGATCCTGCCAAATAGCTGTACCCGGAACTTGCCCTGACGACCATCATCGATGTACTCGATCTCTCCTACATATCCTTTGGACTGGATAAGGCGGAGTACACGTCCGACTATATCGGACGCTGGAGTGATGATACACTCGCCCTTGCGCCTACCCTCGTTGGCTAATATCGTATTTAATGCGTTTACTAGTGGGTCCAATATTATCACCTATACTTTTTGAATCCCATTTTTCCCGCTACCTCTCGGAAACACTGCCTGCATAAGTTTATGCCGTAGCGCCTGATGAGACCGTCGTGGGTCCCACACCTAGTACATCCTCGGCTTCCCTTACCATAGCTTCTTTCCTTAGGTGGAATCTGATTGCTCAATTTATTCAAGCTCCATGGTCACGTCAAATTTCTCGGAGATGAACTCCCGAGACTCCTCTGGAGTTACACGGTGTGAACTTCCGACCTTTGACTGACCTCTCTTTTTTCTGTTTACCCTGAAGCCTGGTCTCTCAACGGTCGTCATGACATCCATGCCGATAATCCCAGTGGCAGGATCGTACCTGGTTCCTGGGATATCGATATGCTCTCGGATGCCGAATGCAAAGTTGCCATTCTTGTCGAAGCTTTTTGGGTTTATCTTGTGCCTGACGGCTGTGAACGCCTTCTGTAGGAATGCGTCAGCTCGCTCGCCACGCAGTGTAACTGCACAGGCCATGGGTTCTCCTTTTCGGATTCCCCACTGCCTGATGGTCATCTTGGCTGAACGCTGTGAGGGATTCTGTCCTGTGATATCCTTCAGGATCTGCATCGCGTTACTCAGCGGCTGGCCGCTCTGGCCTACACTGATATTAACGACAACTTTCCCGATCTTTATCTGCTTCATTAAGTTATCGGACATTATTCTTCCCCTGCGTTGAGTTTGATAACGGGCTCATTTACGCCTACCACGAACAGGTATTTTGACAGTGTACGGATATCGTTCCCCTCAAGTGTCCTGATTGTCGCGGTCTTTTTCCAGCCTGGTTCAGTGCCGAGTCCAGTGAGGACTCCTTGTTCGCCCTGGCTTTTGCCGCCCGTGATTATTACCTGCTGCATCTCCTTGAACTCGATAGAGTCCTGGATCTCCTTTTCAGGTACCTTTATCTTCAGCACGTCGTTAACCTTGTACTTGTCAGTCTCTGTGTTGAGTACCACGTTGTTTCCATCGTGGAGGTTCAGCTGGGTCTTGCCGGCCTTTAGGCTGGTCTTCCCGATGATCCTGCACAGTTTGAATTGGGCCTCCTCAGCCGTGATGGCGAGGAACTTTAGCTTGCCACCGTGATCCGGGAGCACCCTGAAGTACTCCTTGGTGTCAGGGATATGAACTACGTCCATCAGTCCAACAGGAAACCTGTCGTCCTTCCTGACCTTACCATCGATAAGCATTTTGCCGTTCTTGATTAGTGATTTTGCCTCACGTGCAGTGGTGGCGTACTTGAACTGGTCTCTCAGTATCACCTTCGTCGGGATGCTTGTTTTCAAGCTGTGTGGGCCTGAGCTTGGTCTTACTGCCCAAGTGCCACCCTTACGGTGGATGGGCCAGAAAGCTGGACTCATATGCCTCTTTAGATGCTTTGTTGGTCCTTTGTTTCCCATTTTTAAACCTCCGCGCTGAAGCCTTTGCGCTCCAGAATATCTTTTCTCCATTGGTCGTTGAGGTTCAACCTCGTGATTATAACGTTCTCGGCCCTTACCGGGATCTGAACCATAGATCCATCCTGGCGTGTTCTTGTGACGCCCTCGATGTAGACCTTGCTCTCAGCGGTGTTTACCTTGAGAACCTTACCCTCGGATAGCTTTCTGTCGCCCTTGGTGATGCTGACGGTGTCGTCAACGATTACTGGCATGGAACGTGTCCCATACTCAGCCCTTAGGCTTGGGGATAGCGGTGCTGAGAGGAATTTACGCTTGATGTGGTGCGGCGCGTTGTACCTGCGTCTTCTTGCAGTTGATGGCTTCCTGATGCCTTTCTTCATCTTAGACAACCATCCTTGCTAGGTTCCCAATCCTAGACCAGCGCTGGACTGCCTCCTGCGCAACCGGCCCCTTGATATCGGATCCCCTCAGAGTGCCCTCAGCAGTCAGTATGACGGCTGCATTGTCCTCGAACTGGATCCTGCTGCCGTCCTGCCTCTGGTATGGACGCCTCTGCCTTACAATAACAGCGTTGAAGAGCTGCCTCCTCATCTCGGGTGTACCCTCCCTGCATGAGACAATCACAAGGTCGCCTATGCCTGCTGAGGGTAACCTACGCCTACGGCCCTTGTACCCAACCATCTGAATTATCTTCAGCTTCCTTGCACCCGTGTTGTCCGCGCAGTTAACCACGCTGCCAATCGTGAGTCCGCCGCTGGTCTTCCGCCTTGGAAGAATACGACGTTTAATTCTCTTACTCATGCGATTAAGCCTCCTTGATCATCTCGACTACGACGAAGGACTTTGTCTTGCTGAGTGGCCTGCACTCCGCGATCCTTACGATGTCACCGACCTTTAGCGGGATACATGTGGTGCTGTGAGCTGGGATACGGCTCCTCATCCGAGCGTATCTCTCATATTTTTTATCATACCTGAGGTAGTTTAACTGTACTATACACGACTTTTGCATACGAGCACTAACAACTGTAGCCTCCATGATCCTGCCCCTTACGGCTAACTCGCCGTGAAACGGACAGTCCTTGTCGCTGCATTCTAGCTCAGGTTTCTTAAGGGATATCATTTCCTTTTTGCCCTACCATTTCCTTTTGTTCTGTTTTTTTACCCGGTCCTCGGGTCTTCCTATGAGGGTTCTTCCCTCTACTTTGACGGCTACTCCGTCCAGACTGAACCTGAAGACAGCGTCTTTCTTGGCTATCCGCTTCAGCCCAGCGCTCTGGATGACAAGGGTTTTCATGGTCTCGTCAACCACTTTTCCCCTGAGTTTGACATTGGATGGGTTGCTGTCATTCAGCACCTCCACCTCAAGTCCTACTAGTTCGCTTCGAAGGATGTAAGCTAGTTCAGGGGGAACCAGTCTCGCTACTCCTCCTCGTTGATGACGGTCAGGATACGGGCGATTGCCTTCCTGAGCACCTTGGCCCTGCCAGGGTTCTCAACGGCTCCGCCAGCCATGATCATCGTCTTCATCTTCGTGACCTCAGTCCGCAGCTCCTGGAGTTTCTCGTTCCTCTCTGCCTCGGACATATCACGGATTTCCTGCATTCGGACGATAGGCATTACTGCTTCTCCTCCTCAGGCTGGTCATCTGTGGCTTCCTCTGCCTTATCGGCCTCGGGCTTAGGCTTGACTTTTGGCTCGGGTTCCACTTTTTCTACCTCGGGTTCGGCCACTGGCTTTGGCTCTGAGACAAGCTCCGGCTCAGCCGCTGGTTCCTTTGGTGCCTCCTCTGGCGCGGTAACCTCAGGTGCTGACTCCTTAATGACTGGCTCAGCCTGTGGCTCCTCTACTGCCTCGGGTTCTATTTCAACTGCTTCCTCAGGGGCTGATTCCTCAACCACTGGATCCACAGCAGGCTCCTCAACAGGAGTTTCTTCCTGTGCGGATGCCTCTTCTTCGACAACCTCATCAACAGTAGCTGGCTCGGCTGCCTCGATTATTTCTTCGACTGCTGGCTCCTCTGCAACTGATTCCTCAGTGACTGCTGCCACTGGCTCCTCAACAGCTGGTTCCTCTACAGTTGTTTCTACCTCGACAACTGGTTCAGCTGTCTTAAGTATCTCCTCAACAGTCTCGGGTACTTCCTCGACTGCTGGCTCTTCCATGGCTGGTTCCACGGGGGCTGACCCCTCAACCACCGCTTCCTCAACCACTGGATCCACAGCAGTCCCCTCCACTTGAGTCTCCTCCTGTGCGGGTGCCTCCTCCGATGCAGCCTCATCCGTAATGACTGGCGTGGCTACCTCGACACCTGGCTCGACGGCTTTGATTGTCTCTTCGACTACGGGCTCAACTGCCACGGGAACCTCGGCAACTATTTCTGGTTCCTCCATAGGTAGCTGGTACTCGATGTCAGGTAGGCCCTCAAGGCTCACCTTGTCAGGGAACTTTGCGTCAGGTGGAACGATCTTCACCGTAACGCCCAATGTGCCCCTCTTCATTTTAACGTGAATAGTCGCGGTCTTCACGTTTCTCAGTGCGGGCTCTCCCGACTTTGGCACGTATCCCTCGACTACCTTCTCGAAACGTGATCTGGCGCTTCTAAGTGGGCCCTTTAGCAGTATCTCGCATCCAAGTGCCCCACTGTCCATTATACGCCTTAGGCTCCAGAAGATTGCTCTCCTGAAGTGGACTCCCCTCTCCAACGCGTTGGCTATCCTTGAAGCCATGATCGCGGGGTTAAGCTCAGGGACCTCGACCTCAATAACCGTAATCTGTGGGTTAGGTAGGCCAAGCTCTTTCTCAAGCCGCTCTGATGCGGCCTTGATTGCCCTACCCCTCTTACCGATGACCCTTCCGGGTTTCATGGCGTAGAGGTTAATCTGTGCACCCATGGGGGTCTTGGTCAGAGTGATTCCCCCGTATCCTGCCTGCTCGTACTCCTCTGCAAGCAGTTCATCGACTTTAACCCTTTCGATGTTGTTCTTGATGATTCTTCTGACTATTGACACTAGTACTCCTCCACTGCGACCTCGATGTGGGTCAGGTGCTTGTAGTATGGCGATGCTCTTCCGAACGCCCTAGGAATGAACTTCCTGATGACCCTTGCCCTGTGGGCGGCCATGTGAATTATCCTGAGCCTGTCTGCGTATAATCCCTTGAACTCGGCGTTAGCCTCCACTGAGTCCAAGATTTTCAGTATCTCTCCGGCGGCCTTTTCAGGGTATCTTCCGGCATCGTGACCGTTAAGTCCTTTACGATGGGGGGTCTTGCCTCTATACCGGTAGTAGGGTACTGCGCGTTTCTTGTCTATGACGTCGTTTAGGAATGTCTTTGCATCGTCCAGTTTCATTCCTTTGAGTGTGTTACAGATCTCACGTGATATTTTTGGTTTAATCCTGAGATCCCTGCCGCTGGCTATGGCGGTCTTATCAGGGTCTAGCCCTTGCACTGAATATTTCCATGATGGCATATACGCACCGTGTGTCTACCTTGAATCCAGCCTTCGTATATAAATCGTTCTGAATGGTAGGTATTTTTGTCGATGTCTACTTACTTTCGTCATTTTGTATATTCATATATGTTCTTCATTGAAATTCTATCGTTTTAATGATGAGCTATTGTAATGAAAAATATGTAAAATGAAGTAGGAATACTACTTCAGTGGGATGTACATGCTACTACGCGATGCTCCGATACCGGGGCGTCCATGGCGTACTATTGCCATTGGGCTCGCATATTCGCCAAGATAGTGGCCAAGCATCTTCTGGTTGATGACAACCTCCCTAAAATCCCTGCCAGTGTAGCAGTAGATGGTCTTACCCAGCATATCAGGCACGATGACCAGGTCTCTTGCGTGAGTCCTGACCGGTTTGCCTTTATTTCTCCTGAGTTTCTCAAGAACGATCCTCTGCTCTGCGCTGAGACCCCGTTGGAGGCTTCTCCTCATCCTTGAAGGAAGCAGTCGGATGAACTCGTCCATTGACATGTCCTGAAGCTCCTCGACCGTCTTTCCTCTGTAGTTAAAGTCTTTGGGCATATTGTTTCACCTGTAGTTTAAGGGGTATTAAACCCTTAGTTTCTCCTCCTCTGGCGCCTTCCGCTGTTACGTGCGGCGATCAGCCCTACCTTTGCACCTGGTGGCGCATGGCGGCTGACAGTCGTTGATTTACCTGGCCTCCTATGGCGACCTCCTCCGTGGGGGTGCATGGCGGCTGGCATCTTTACGCCGTGGGCGGTTGGGTATTTGTGTCCCTTTGCCTTCTTTTTGTGGAACTTTTCACCGGCCTTCATGAAGGGTCGCTCTAGGCGTCCCCCTCCACTGATGATGCCGATGGTGGCCCTTGAGTTGCTTGTTACTCTGATGATTCGTCTGCTTGGTAGTCTAACTGTGGTGTAGTTGTCAATGTGTGCTATTACTGTGCCGAATGCTCCACTGCTTCTGGCGATCTTACCGCCGTCGCCTGGACGTAGCTCGATATTGGACACCATTGTTCCTTCAGGTATTTCCTTCAGGTGGAGAACGTTGCCCACTTTGGGGTCCGCGCCTACGCCAACCATGATTGGTTGGTTCAGGCTGATGCCCTCTGTGGCCGTGACGTGGTATCCATTACCGGGGCTGAACTCGATATACGCAAGGGGTGCTCCCCTCCCGGGTTCATGCTCCATTGATTTAACAAAACCCTGCTGCACTTCCGCTGTGATAGTGGGGTACTTTGATGGCGCCTTCTTGTTCATTTTCGCCGCTTTGTACGTATGTCCTCCGCGGCCTCTTCTCTGTACTCTTAGTTTCTTTCCCATCTCTCACACCTACAATATTCCCAGACGGATAGCGACGTCTGATGCGTCGTACTCGTCCGTAAGCTTAACGAATGCTTTCTTGGTTCCCTTTCTAGTGATTAGCGTATTAATATCCTCGGCCTCGACTTCGTAGAGTTCCTTGATAGCAGCTGCGATCTGGTGCTTGTTGGCGCGCCTGTCGCAGATGAAGACGAGTTTGTTCTCGTTCTCGATCATGTTGACGCTGCGCTCAGTCATCAATGGGAACATTATGATTTCATGTGCTTCCATTTTTATCTCATCCATACCTCATCTATTTGACCAAAGGCCGACTCGGTCCAGAGGACCAGCCTGCCTGGGTGGGCGCCAGGTGCAAGTAGCTCGGCGTTCAGACCCGCCACGCTACATATCTCGACGCCCGGTAGGTTACGTGCTGCATATCCTATCCCGTTGTCCTCGGAGACTACGATGAGTGGGCCCTTGCCCTTTTTGTGCTTGCGTCCCCTCATCTTGCCCCTTCCAGCTCTTACCTTCCTCCGGTCGGCGCGTTCAACGTCGTCCTGGACTCCGATGGCTATGAATAGGGCTTCTACGTCCTTGGTTTTTTGTAGGGATTGTATCTCATTCGAGACTACTATTGGAAGATGTTCGGACTCGAACTTGTGTCCGCGCTTTTCTACGAGTTCCTTAACAGCTGTCGCTGCGATTCCCGACCTTATAGCGAACCTTTTCTCTTTCTTGTTGATCCGCTTAACGATGACTTTCTCAGAACGTGGAGGGAAGGCCGCGTGGCCACCTACTATGCTTACGCCGAAGGCTGCTCTGCTGCTTCCCTTGAGCCTGGGAACTCGGGCTATGCCGTGGCCTGTTCCGCGGGACTCTGCCGTAGTGTGCTTCCCAGCCATGGGATCCCTGCCCTGGGGCTGGAACCTTGTGCTTTGAAGCGCAATTACTGCTTTTCTGATTACATCGTGCCTGACAGGTGTACTGAACACCTTTGGTAGTTCTACTTCGCCTGTTTTCTCGTTCTGGAGATTGATTACTGGTATCTTCATTGCTGGATACCTCCCTTAGTCCACTCTGTGTGGAGGTACGTGATCTGTGGTGCTTCCTCGGGGTAGTCTGTATCGCGCACGGTTTTACGTAGCTTGATTAGACGCTTTGCTGACCCAATGATGCTTCCTTTCAATAGGAGGTAATCTCCCTTAATGAAACCATAGTTCTTAAATCCGGACTTTGGGTTGATGCGATCAGTGTCGCCGTTCATCAGCAGGATTCTTTTATTGAACTCGGTTCTGTTGTGGAAGCCCATCTGACCGGCTCGCGGTACCTGGGGCATGACGCGCCTAGGTACCCATGGACCGATGGATGCTACCGCTCTTCTTGATTTTCTTGCTTTTCGTGCCAGTATCCTGACCCCCCATCTCTTGACCGGCCCTTGGAAGCCCTTGCCCTTCGTGACACCGATGATATCGATGCCCTCGCTGGGACCGAAGACGTCCTTTACTGATACGGTCTTGCCTAGCAGGCCCTTGGCGTACTCCAGTTGACTCTCCATTGATCCGCCCGATACGGGGATCTCGAAGAGGTCTGGCACCTTCTGTGAGAGGCTTGAGAGTCTCGGCTGGGTTGCCGCGATGACCCTTATCTCGGCGACCTTGTCGATTTTCTCTTTGATCTCGTTTAGCTTGCTCTCTGGCTGGGGATCTGTGGCGAAGGTTATCCTTCTGTGCAGGTCTCTAGGCTGGTTCTGCATCCAGGCTTCAGTGATGGCGTGTAGGCCATCATAATCTTTTCTGTATGCCCTGATTGCTACGACCAGCATAGGGGGAGTGTCGATTACGGTGGCGGCTGCTTTAACCTCCTGACCGTATTCTGGAACTCGTTGTCTATCTTCGATATAGAACAGGTGGGTCATGCCTGCCTTGTAGCCTGCGAAGCCGACTAGCTGGGGTTCTCCCTCCAGCTTCGGCCAGTAACTCACTCGGCCTTTTGGGTTCCTCGCGCGTTTGCGCGGAGAGTAGCCTCGTGAGCCTCGCTTTGGTGATCTTACTCTTGGCATGTGTTGACACTCCTAATTAGAGCTACCAAGAAACAACGGGACTCACTTTTAAAGGATTCTCTAGGTTACTTGCTTTGATTTATAGAGGATATGGACGTCATTTTACGGCTACACTATTGGAGGTTAGCTAAAAACGTTGTAGCATGTAACCTACAATAAGGGAAAATTTATTTTAGATAGTCGGAGAGATGGGAGCCCTAGTTTGTGATATCTGCATCTTCTCATAGAAGGGACAGATATCATTCATTAGGCACTCCTCGTGTTTTGGGTTTCTAGCCGTGCAAATCTCCCTTCCGAATTTTATGAGGCTGAGATGTACCTCAAGGAACCTGTCGGGTGTCGCTGCGTCCTGTAACGCTGACCTGATGGCTTCGTAGTTGGCGTTCTGTGGCACGAGCTCTAGGCGCTTACTGACACGTTCAATGTGCGTGTCCACGGGGATGACCTTGCGGTCTGCCGCGAACATCAAGGATACGTCCGCCGTCTTCGGGCCTACTCCGGGAAGCTCCATGAGCCTGTCCCTCGCCTCGTTGAAAGGAAGGTCGAATAGTGGCTTCAAGTTGCCGTCGTACTTTTCGATGATTATCCTTGATATCCGTTTGAGTGTTTTGGTTCGCTGGTTGTACATGCCCGCAGACCTGATGGCTTCCCTAATCTCCGACTCAGGTGCCTCGTCAATGCGGTAAGGGTTGATACCTATGGCACTGTCAAGGCAGTTGAACACCGTTTCCCTGTTTGAGCCCGATGTGTTCTGGCTCAGGATGGTGCTGACGAGGCTCTGGAAAGGATCGTGATACCGCTTCTCGTACGGTACCGGGAACTCAGCGAGTACCCTGTTGACTGTCGTCTCGGCCCTCCTGAACGGGGTCAGCTGGACTGGCTCAGGGGGGTTGTCCTTAATGTGCTTAAGACGCTTGGATATGAGGTCCAGCAGCTCAGGGACATTTTCTTTGGTCTCGGCGGATACGACGATCCATGGGAGCAAGTACGAGTCAAGCTCAAGAGTCTCGCCGATGGTGAGTGCCTTCTCCGGTGCCAGGTCAGACTTGTTGATGACTACGATGATCCTGTCCCTTGAGACACCAATGTCCCTGAGTAGCCAAATGCCCTCGTTGAGCTTCATGTCCAGGTTCAGAACCGGGTCAGATAGATCCAGCAGGAGTATAACCAGATCGCTACTCCTGATGTCCAAGAGGTTCAGCTTGAAGCTCTGGATGAGTCGGGGATCAAGGTCTAGGACGAAACCGATGGTGTCGATGAAGAGTACTGTCGTCTCCCAGTCAATGAACCGCTTCTGGTACTTGCTACTGAGAGTTGTGAATGGTCGGTTACTGACAGGTTTATTGTCACCGGTTATACGGTTGAAGAGGTAGGTCTTGCCGGCGTTATAATAGCCGGCGATGCATATCACGGGGTACCCCAGCTTCTTTCGCTGCCATATCCGCTGGGTCTTCTCCTCCATGAGCTTGTCGATCTCCTCGTTGATCCTAGCCTGGCTGCGGGTTAGCTCCCTCATCTTGGCGTGGAACCCGTACTCACCGCCGGCCCTGAAGAAGGGGCGGTCGTACTGGTAGTTCACCGCCGCTTGGAGCTTGTAGAACGGGGCCTGCTTCTCAAGTCTGGCCGACTGGATCTGTAGCTTGCTGAGGGTATCAGATGACATCTGGTCGAATATCTCAAGGGTTAACTCGAAACGATCGATTACATCACAGTTGACCGCCTGCATGAGGTTGAGTTTCTGGCTGCTCCTGATGATATTGTAGAAGATGACAACGTTGGCCTTGAGCCTGCGGACCTTCCGTCTGATATCGCCCACTTTGCCCTTGCCAATGTAGTACTTGGCAAAGGGACGGTAACGGGTCTGAACGACCTCACCGACCACCTCTATGCCGAGAGACTCGACTAGGGATTTGAGTTCGTCGAGCCTGACCCTGTAGACAACGTGGTCGTGGACGTTTGTCCTGAGCATGACCAGTATAGCCTTGGTATCCTGACCGTCCATTAACAGTGGTTGGCGCTCCATAGAGAACGTAGATTTGAAGGAGTAGGATGATAAAAAGGGATTGATATTTGTATAACTAATCAGAGGATGTCAATTTTCGGATGAGATCGACCTCATCTTGCAGGTAGGGCGTACCGTCCCCGTGGAATATCTCATGGAACCATAACTCTGGTTCAGTTGATCCCTCCTTTGACCCCCAATGATACTTGGTCTGGGTCTTACCATCAACAAGCCCCCAATTGATGCACCCCACGTTCTCACATTTGAAAACGGGTAAGCTCGTCTTGAAAAAGCTCCCGTTGGGCCTCGCCATGTACTCGGTGCAGATCATGGGTCGTCCGTGCTCCTTGAGGCGGTATATCTGTTCCTTAAGGTGCGTAGCATCGTGATAATCATGAAACGTGATGATATCTGAGTTTGAGATCTGGAAATCATTGAGTTCGTCATTATCAAACCAGATCCCCACAGATATCGGTTGAGAAGGATCCGCATCCCTAGCCCATCGGAATATTTCTTTGAGGAGCCCCATGGATTTCTTTCCAAGATCATTATTTCCAGGCTCGTTGTACAAATCCCATAGCAGGATGCGATCGTCATCGCCAAAGGCGTTCAGTATTCCCTTCACATAGTCTTCAAGTGGCCCCCAAGTAGAGGGATCGAGAACCTTGCTTGAGCCTGGACTCTGAACCCAACCCGAGTTATGCACTCCGGGTCTCGGCACGGGCTGCCTCCCGGGTTTGAATGTCGAATTCCAGCAGTCATCGAAAAAGACGAACATGGGATTGATACCCTTGCCAGAAGCAATCTCAAGGAAACGATTGATCCGCTCGATGACCCCTGTTGGGTCGTTCTCCCAGAGGAGGTTATGTAGGTAGACCCTGATAGTGTTGAAGCCTAGATCACCCGCCCATCCGAGCTCACGTTCAATAGTCGCGTTATCAAAAGTATCAGCCTGCCACATCTCAAGCTGGTTGATAGCCGTGCTCGGGGTGAAGTTACATCCGACCAGCCACCTGTGCCCGTTGTACCATTCCCAGGCCCTCTCCTGGCTCCATCGATCATCCATGAATAATGGTTAATCTAAAGGATGATAAAATATGTCATTGAGAATCAGCACTCCCCAATCATAAAGTGAACAACCTGAAAACGGGAGAGTGCCAAAAAAAATAATTGACGCCAAGCGTTTATAAAATTTTTACAGGTTATCGTCCCTGATCGATTCAAGCTCTTCCTTTGACATGCCCTCTGTCTCAAGGAACTCAAGTATCAATTCGGTCTTGGCTCTCCAATAGTCCTCTCGACTCTCGCTTGATTCCGCAAGGCTCATCTTCTGGTCGTTGTATCTCCTGAAGGCTTCGGGGTTCTCGGTCAGGTGTTTTTTTAGTAGCATGTGATTACAATAAGCGGTTGAGCCAACGACGACAAGGTATAGGTTGTGGGCGTGCTTGTGCTCATAGTCAAGGCCAAATACCTCCCTTCCAAGAATGCCAAGGTTCCCCTGATGGATATAACCTATCCTGCCAAGCCTGGAGGCTATCGCATCGAGGTCGCCCATGTCACTGACAACGATATCCATATCGATGATGGGTTTTGCGCCCATGCCCTCGATGGACGTGCTTCCAACGTGAACGATATCAAGGGCAAGGTCCGAGATCTGGGGCCATATCTGGTTCCTGATCTCCATGAACCACTCTCTCCACTTTGGGTTGAAGGGCAGAACCTGGACGGACACGGGGATTGGTTGTTTTCCCCAGTATTATAAGCTACTCTTCCATCTTGCTGAGGATGTTATCAAGGTCCTCGATGGCGTATGCCCCTGTGGCGGACATCAACCGGGCAAATTCCCGCCTCAGCCCGTACTCCACCTTCGCGCCCTTCCTCTCAAGAATCTGGTTGAAGTGACGGTTTAGCCTGAGGCCCTCCTCATCGAAATCAAGGAGGAGCAGGATTCGCCTGTAACAGGATACCAGGTCATCGGCCAAGTCAAAGTCGTTGACGCCGGACCTATTAAGCACCTCGATAGAGCCACGGTACCCTAGGGATCGCAAGGACTGCATGTCCCTGAACCCCTCAACGACAACCACATCAACGAGTCCAGGTAGCTCCTGCATCAACTGCCCAAGCTCGCGGATCGCGTTCTTTCGGCGGATTTTTGAACGGTTCATTGTCATCGGACCAGGATGACCGATAGGTCGTTCACGTTTGTCTCCGTTGGACCGGTCATTATCAGGTCGTTCATGGACTCGAAGAAGCTGTAGGAATCGTTCCCTTCAAGGAACTTGTCGGGGTTTAGCCCCATCCCCAAAGCCCTAGTGAGGCTCTCGCCATCCACCATGGCACCAGCCGCGTCGGTCGGTCCATCTATACCATCAGTTCCGAGAGTGGCGATGATCCCCCTAAGACCGCTCATCTTACGGATCGCGCCCAAGGCAACCTCCTGGTTCCTGCCCCCCTTGCCTTCACCGTTTACGGTCACAGTTGTCTCTCCTCCGATTATGATCGCGGCTGGTCTAGGCAGTGGTAGCCCCCTTGATTGTTCCTCACGTGCGACACCGGCGAACATGCCCCCGACCTGCCTTGCTTCCCCCTCGATGTGGGTGGACAGGATCATGGAGTTGTAGCCGAGCCCCTCGGCGACCTTGGATGCAGCCCTCGCTGCCATGTAATTGTTTGCGATCACTAGGTTGCTCACGTTCTCGAAGATAGGATCACCCAGCTTGGGGGTTTCAGGGCACATGCCATTCATGCCGTCGTTGAGCCTGGAAAGAACGCTCTCGGGGATATCATCGATGAGACCGTACTTTGTTACCACATCCCTGGCGTCCATGAAGGTGGACTCATCGGGCGACGTGGGACCTGACGCAATGGTATCGATAGGATCCCCGATCACATCGGACAGTAATAGGTTGATCATCATTGCCGGGTAGACATGCCTAGCAAACTGCCCGCCCTTGAACCCGCTTATGTGCTTCCTTACGGAGTTCAGCTCATTGATAGTGGCCCCTGCCATGAGGAGAAAGCTAGTCAACTTCCGCATGTCCTCAAGGGAAATTCCTGGAGCAGGGTATGGCATTAGGGCCGATCCTCCGCCAGATATCAGGGTGATGACCAGATCACGTTTGGTCAGCCCGTTTGTGAGGTCAAGCATCCTGTCAACTCCCTTTACCCCCTCATGGTCAGGGATGGGGTGAGAAGCCCCCCTCAAAGTAATACGCCCCAACTTGGAGCCCTCGGTTCCCTTCAGGACATTGATATGACCTGAGGTAATTTGTTTTCCAAGAAGACCCTCCACCGCCTTGGCCATCATACCCCCTGCCTTGCCGCCTCCCACAACGATGATCTTCTTTGTCTTGGAGAGATCAACCAAGCCTCCCTCATAGGAGAGAACGTCCCCCTCAAGGGAAAGGGCGTTCAGCACGACCTCAATTGGATCAACGGCCCTCAACGCGCCTTCCAGTATAACACAGGCATCGTGTCTGAGTCTCTGTAAAACCTCGTCCTCGGAGTTCCCTATCAAACTGTCCTTGTTCTTGATCAATGAAGCTCACTAATCACTAGGAGAAAGAGTAATACAAAAGGGGATAAAAAGGGAGTTACTCCCTGACAATGTAATCGCTGGCCCTCGGCGGGTCTGGGCTCATGCCCTTGCGGGTCCTCGTCTTCTTGATGATATCCAGTAGCATATTGTCCGGTACGGGCGAGTAGTGGTCGAACGTCATCTGCCAGAAAGCGGTGCCGCTCGTGGCCGAACGCAGCTCCTGACTCAGGCCCAGCGACTCAGCGACCGGTATGAATCCCGTGACGTTGACAATGGGACCTTCCTGATTCACGCTCCTGATGCTGCCCCTCTTCTTGCTGAGGAGACCAGTCACGTTGCCCATCTCTAGTGTTGGTACGCGGACCTGGATCAGGCTGATTGGCTCCAGCAGTGTGGGGTTTGCGCTGAGGATGCCTGCGTAGAGCGCTTGCCTAACGGCTGGCAGCATCTGCGCTGGTCCACGGTGGACAGGGTCCTCGTGTAGCTTGATATCCACCATGTCGATGAGTATGCCCCTGACACGCTCACCTGCGATGGGTCCCTCGTTGAGGGCCCATTGGAAGCCGCCGCTGATATGCTGCTTGACCTCCCTAAGTCCTTGGATTCCCACCGTTGAGTCGATGAGCAGGTTGGCGTTCTCGTTTATGTCGAAGACACGCCTGGCCTGACGGGTTGTCCATCCCATCTCCTCCTTGAGGATAGCCTCACGCCTGGATGAGCTGACGATCTCGCTGAGATCGCCCTTACGGATCAGCTCGATGATCTTGGGGTCAAGGGGGGTGAACTTGAAGAACACCCTGTTGTGCTTGTTGGGGCTCTTGCCCATGAATGGCCCTGCCTCCATCCTGATGGCCTCACGGTATACTACCATGGGCTCGGTCTGAATGATGTCCAGGCCATGTATGGATTTCAGGTCCTTGACCGCGATCTCAAGGTGGAGCTCGCCCATCCCGCTCAGCAGGTACTCCCCAGTTTCCTGGTTGATGGTCGTTACCAGGTTGGGGTCCTGTATGCTCATCTTCTGCATGGCATCGATGAGTTTCGGCAGATCAGTGGGCTTCTTGGGCTCGACCGCCACTGTTAGAACGGGGTCTGATACGTACTTTATTGACTCGAACGGGGTTGCGATTCCCAGTAACTCTGGTCCGACGATGGTCTCTCCTGCACGGGCATCTGAGAGACCCATGAGTGCCACGATGTTCCCGGCTGGGATCTCGTCTACGATCTCACGGTACGCGCCCATGTAGATGCTTACCTGCTGCGCCTTTGCGGTCTTCTCCGCGCCCACCAGGTGTAGGGTATCGCCCTTGCGGATGGTCCCGCTGAACACCCTGCCGGTACTGATGACTCCCGCCTGGGGGTCGATGATAACGTTACTGATACAGATGACAAGAGGACCATCGGGGTTAACGGCCAGCATGTTTTTACCCATGACTGATTCGGGGTCTCCCTTCCATATGTGGGCGATCCTCCTTGGCTGGTGCTCGTCAGGGTTTGGAAGCTTGTGCACTGCCAGGCCTAGTATGGCCTCGCTCAGCGGAAGCATCTCCTGAAGTTTCTCCAGCTCGTCGTTCTTGTACATCTCCAGGATCTTTGGCAGGGTCAGTCCCTTCGCGGCCAGCATCGGGAGGGTGAACCCCCACCTGTCGAGAGCTGAACCGAAGGCCACCTGTCCGTCGCCGGCGTTGATGGTCCACTCGTTCTTGATCTCGTTTGGACCATAGGTCTGGACGATCTCGTTGAACTTGTTGATGATCCTCAGGAGCTTGGTCTGGATCGCGCCAGCGTCCATCCTGAGCTCCTTGATGAGCCTATCGAACTTGTTGATATAACAAACGGGCTTTACGAACTCATCCAGGGCTACCCTGAGCCTGACCTCGGTCATGATCTGGAACTCCTCGACAGCATCCACTAGCAACACGCAGCCGTCAAGTGCCCTCATGGCCCTTGTAACCTTGCCTGAGAAATCAACGTGACCTGGCGTGTCGATGAGGTTGATGACATATTGTTCGTCTCCCTCCTCGTAGAGGAGGCTGATGTTTGCTGTCTTGATAGTGATACCTCGCCTCTGCTCTTCCTCTAGGAAGTCGAGGGCCCTAGCCTCTCCAGCCCTATTGGGGGCCATCAAACCGGCCATAGCTAGGAGGCTGTCGCTCATGGTAGTCTTGCCGTGGTCAATGTGGGCAATGATACCGATGTTACGGACCTTCTCCTTGTTATGCATCAGCTTGAGGATTTCTTCAGTTTGCTTAAATCGTGGCATAAATGATCCTTTTTCCTTAAGTATAATTTGACTATAGACACCTACAGGGGTCTTTTAAACCCTTCCCAGCGTAATTACACGGCCAGTGCCCTGAAGAATCGTATATAGCGCGCGCTTAACTGGAATTTATGTTAATCCAGTGCGCTCACTTGCCACTCCACCTACTAGGTGGTATAGTATAGCTAACTTGATTTTGGTTAATCCGTAGAGACTGGGTGCATATAACTCTGTTAACTTTTCTACTAGGTCTGGGTTCTTGCTGAGTTCAACTACTCGTTGACGGATACATTCATCTGGGGTGGGTTTCAATGTGGGCTACCTCGAGAGGGATATAAGTGAACAAGGTCTGCGAGGTTAACCATTCCTTAACCAGTTTACAATAAACAAGGAACCACGGTTCTGAATATGTTGCAATATTCAGATTGGATCCATTAATGAATACGTTAAAACGGTGAAGAAGTTTGGTCCAAGTTACCGAGGACTTGAACAGGGTCATATTTAATAAAAATCCCTTGTTTAGATGTTGATTCAATCCATGGGTCATTGGGTTACGTTTATTCTGGGTGAGGGAGCTGATTGAA
>JAUWLH010000258.1 GCA_030613835.1 Candidatus Bathyarchaeota archaeon
TGGTGTAGCTCCACGGCGAACGCGGCCGTGTTGGGGCCGTTGATGCCGCTGTGGCCCAATTTGTCAACCAGTGCGCTCAGGTGGATGTTTGCCTCGGGGTCAAATATGCCAAAGTTTGTTCCACAGTAGGCCTGCAATTCGTAGTCGGGCATATCCGTGATATCGCCCTTCCACTTGCCAGTCTTGATACAGCTAACC
Source organism: Candidatus Bathyarchaeota archaeon (assembly GCA_030613835.1). Taxonomy (GTDB): domain Archaea; phylum Thermoproteota; class Bathyarchaeia; order TCS64; family TCS64; genus RBG-16-57-9. The sequence goes on from JAUWLH010000258.1 coordinate 199, forward strand.
TTCATGCAGTTTGTTGTGCAGTTAAAGTCGGCCCACTTTTTCTTGACCCAGAAACGGGTCTCGAACATGGGTCCACCAAAGCTTTTCTCGTCGTGCCACTCCTCCTGCCAGTTCCTGATGGGCTCGCTACTGGTGTCTGCTCCCACGGCGTATCCTGCGTATCCGGTGCCCACTCTCCTCATGTTTGAACGTGCTATGAGGTGCGCGTGGGTCTGTCTCCAGAGCAGCTTCACTGACTCAGGGGCGTCAACCTTAGGTAATGGTCCCCTACCCTTGGCGACGACCGCCTTCAGGTTCTTGCTTCCCATGAGACTGCCGTACCCACCGTAACCCGCGGCGTGGCAGAGCTTTGTCATAACACAAGCGTTCCTAACCAGGTTCTCACCAGCGGGGCCAATGTAGATCGAACCCGGCTCCTTCCAGAGGCCCACGTTTGGCTTCCTCTTCTCGAGTTCAACTGTTACCTCTTTGTTGAGCTTAATGAGGGTCTTCTCACAGTCCAGCCCCCAGAGGTGGCTTGCGTCAACCAACTCGGCTCCATCATCCGTGATCATCAGGTAGACCGGCTTGTCCGCCTTGCCCACGAAGGTCACGCCATCGTATCCGGCTGACTTCATCTCGTTGGCCATCTCGGTGGCGGCCGTTGAGCCGACGGTGCCCATACTTGCAGGGCTCTTTCCGCTAACGCAGATCCTTGAGCCTGGGTAGATCCCAGTCATCGGCCCTGTGTACACCATCAACGGTGACTCAGGTGCCAGTGGATCAAGCTCGGACCACTTGTCTCCGATCTTGTCCCAGAGAACCTTAGCTGCGAGTCCACGTCCTCCAAAGTACTGCCTAAGCATCTTGTCGCTGTACTCTACTTCCTCGATCTTGTCTTTGCTGAGATCTATCTCAAGCCATTTTCCTGCGTATCCACCTGGACTCATTCTATTACCTCCAATCCTTTCTCACCGAACATCTTCACCGCGAGGTCCCTCGCCGTCTCCACCGGATGCCTACTATACAGCTTCCTGTGGATGCTCGGGCCCTCGTCAACAATTGTCAAAGCGTTGTACCCTGCCTCAACACAAACCTCGACACACTTGGGCTCTCCGCCACAGAGGTCGCATATGTTTGCCTTGTTGTCTCCCGGGTGGAGGGTTGGGATTTGGCCTGGGCATGCTTTAATGCAAAGGCCGCAGCTTGTACAAGCTTCACGGTCAATAATTACGGCTCCGATGCCGTCGACGCTCAGTGCATCCACTGGGCATGCTTCCACGCACGGGTAGTCTTGGCACTGGGCGCACAGGTGTGGTACTTCTACGCCGGGGAAGGGCATGAAGACGCGGACGCGGCTTGCTTCGGGCCACATCCATCCCTCGTGGTGTATGCTGCATGCAAGTTCGCAGCGTCTGCATCCGCTGCATGCGTCGTAGTCTCTTGATATCCATATCTGTTTACTCAAAACGATTCACCAGAATTTTATCAGTATCTACACATCTGGAAACGTATTAAAAGATTAGTAAATCGAAGAAAAAACTACGAAATGCAGAGAAAAACATATCGAAAATGAGGAAAAAAGAGACTACTATCATCGCTTGGTTATATCGGGTCACCGAAATATTCGTTTAAGGTATACCATGATGAAAAGGAGTTTTTGAGGAGGAAAATTTATTGTGGGTTCTTGAGTGCGTCGAAGTTTCGCATGATTAGCTGCATGAGCTGGGGTTGGAGCCGGTACAGGGCGCTGGCCTCCCCCTTGGGGATGAACAGCCTGATGAGGTACACCTTCTCAAGGCGGCTCGCTGTGTCCAGGTAAGCCTCGGGGGTCCGTATCCTGTCCTTTCCGAGGACCTTGCAGAACTCCTTGATTGCCGGCGCTATGATCTTCATCATTATGTCCGCCTCGGTGAACTCGTGGCTGAACCCGATGGTGAAGGTGTACTTGATAATGCCCTCATGGGTGAGGTTCAGTATCCTGCTGTTCATCACCTGCGTGTTTGGCACCTTGAGTAGGTTGAACGTTGGCGTGTACAGGTTCGTATAGTTGATGGCTATCTCCTCCACCTGTCCCTCCAGGTTCCCGATCTTGACGTAGTCCTTCACCTTGAATGGCTGGGAGAGGAGCACATAGAACCCGGCCACCACGTTGTTGATAGTCTGGCTGGAACCAAAGCCCAGAGCGGCGCCCAGTAGGGCGGATGTCCCTACGAAGATGTCCGTTGGCAGGTCGAAAATGGTGAGAATGGCGGTGCTTGACACGATTATCGCTATCACCCTAACGATCAGTCTCAACGTATTTATTACGTGGGGCTCAAAGCCGAGGTCCTTGCCCCTCCGCTTGAGCACGTTGAGGATGGTTTTGTATGAGAAGTAGATGACGATTATGGTTATTGCAGCTATCCCGAACCTATAACCCTCGGTCTGTATCGTTAACAACACGTAGTCGAACATTAAATACACCTGATGGTGAATCCTATTGCCCTTCTCCTTGAAAACGTTTCCAGTAGCCTTGGTATGGGCACGCGGCGTTACAGTCCTAATCATGGTCACGTCCCTCTGGAGTCCCCTCCACGTGATAGGTTATGACATCAAGATAGGGGGGTTAATGGATCACATGGGCCTCGATGGACTCAAATGCTCCCCAGAGGGCGGGTTGAGGGACCTGGTCGAGGCATC
>JAUWLH010000165.1 GCA_030613835.1 Candidatus Bathyarchaeota archaeon
CTTTGTTCCCTCCTGGGCCTCCAAGAAACCCTCCAGCATTGCGTCGTGGATCTCCCACAGTCTCTCCGTTGAGTCCCCCCTACCATACCTGCACTCGTACGAGTCGGCGATCATGAACTTGGGGTATGCCAGCTTCCTGACCACATCAACGTACCGGGGGAGCGCATCCTTAACCCCCGGGTCATTGAAGATACCGTCGGCGCTTGGTCTGCTTGCCCACATCAATGGACAAACGGGGTCACCCATTTACAAGTATTCGGATGGGAACTGTTATACTTGGAACAGCGGATGAACCCATGTTATGGAGTCAAGGTTCTTCGAGGAGACCGAGAATGGAGTGCGGTGTACCATCTGCCCCCACCTATGCGTTATTCAGGAGGGTAAGAGGGGCGTCTGCAAGACCAAGGAGAACCAGGGCGGCAAGATTATCAGTCTCACCTATGGCAAATTATCATCTCTGGCAATCGACCCCATCGAGAAGAAGCCTCTGGCCCACTTCTACCCAGGCTCCATGGCTCTGAGCATCAGCAGCATCGGCTGCAACTTTGTCTGCCCGTGGTGCCAGAACAGCGGCCTCAGCACGAGCCTCATCGACGATGTCCATACCCGTTTCATGCACCCGGAGGAGGTGGTGGAGATAGCCATGGCCCAGGACTGCACCAGCATCGCATACACGTACAACGAGCCGCTCATCAACCTCAACTACGTCGAGGACACGGCAAGGTTCGCGCGTGATAGTGAAATCAAGAACGTCTTGGTCACAAACGGGTTCACCCATGTGCCCAGCTTCAAACAGGTGGTTGATGTCATCGATGCCGCCAACGTCGATTGGAAGGGCTGGAACGAGGAGTTCTATAAAGAGCACTGTGGTGGGCACCTCCAGGACGTGATAGAGGCAACGGAGCTGATGCACGACAGCGGGGTCCACGTTGAGGTCACCTTCCTCATTATCCCCCAGACTAACGATGGTGAGGACGAGATCAGGGGGATGTCCCAGTATATCAAGGAAAACCTGGGTCCCGATACGCCCCTGCACCTGAGCAGGTTCCACCCAGCCCACAAGTTCCAGCATCTACCCCCCACGCCAGTGGAAACACTGCTCAAGGCCAGGGAAATAGCCCACGAGTCGGGACTGCGCTACGTCTTCGTTGGAAACGTCATGGGGGAAGGCTACGAGGACACGGTTTGCCCCAGTTGCGGTGCGCACGTGGTCAAGAGAAGCGGGTATGATATTACCCGCTGGGCCCTCGATAGGTCTAACAGGTGCAGTAAATGCGGGGAGTCCATCCCCATCGTCGGCAAACGCGAGGAACGCCTCCCCTAACCAAAGTTTTATCACCTCAAGCTACAAGTCTCACCCACTATTCTGGTGAAAAAAGTGAGCATCGAGAGAAAGGTAACGTACTGGGAGAAATCTGGCAAGGAGCACACCGAGGAAACACTCAATATAGCCTTAGAGGCAGCGAAGGAGCGGAGCATAGACACAGTCATCATATCAAGCACCACTGGCTACACGGCCGAGAAGGCCGTCGAGATCTTCAAGGACAGCGGGCTCAAGCTCATGGTGGTAACCCACGCCACGGGCTACAGAACCAAGGGCATCCAGATGATGTCCGACGAGACGAGGTCCAAGCTCAAGGAGGCAGGCTGCGATGTGGTGACATGCACCGACGTGCTGACGGGAGCTGTGAGCGCGGGCGTTGGTAGGCAGAGGCCGGCCCTCAGCGATCCCCAGGAGGGAAGGCTACCATGGATCGTGCCCCCACCAAACGTCATCGTGGCCAACACCCTGAGGATGTTCAGCCAAGGTGTCAAGGTCTGCGCCGAGATCGCGATGATGGCCGTTGACAGCTATGCCATAGAATCGGGCAAGAAGGTTGTAGCTGTCGCTGGAAGCCACGCTGGTGCGGACACGGCCATGGTCCTAGACGCATCGGAGTCAAGCAGGATCAAGGACATGAAGCTCCACGAGGTCCTGTGCAAGCCCCTCTAACCCTTTTTTCATTACTGTTTTAGGCACCCAAATCCTATACTTTTGCATGAAGATTGACTACGGGGTCCAGATAGAGCCCCAGTTTGGTTACACATACCCACAGATCAAAGAGGCGGCGCTAGCCGCAGAGAAACACGGCTTCGAGAGCCTATGGGCATCAGACCACTTTATGATCAGGCCAGAGGCACAGGACGTTAACTGCCTAGAGGCATGGATGGTCCTAACGGCCGTAGCCCAGGACACGGAGAAGCTTAGGGTGGGAGCCATGGTTGCCAGCCAGAGTTATAGGAACCCCGTCCTCCACGCAAAGTTAGCTGCAAGCCTCGACAACATCAGCAACGGACGTGTCTACTTCGGTATAGGAGCCGGATGGAAGGAGGTGGAGTACAACGCATACAATATACCGTTCCCACTCGCGTGGAAGCGGGTCAGGCAGCTCGACGAGGCACTGACCATCGCCAGGAAGATATGGACGGAGCCAGTGGCCAACTACAAGGGAAAGTACTACAGCGTGAATAACTGCGTTTCCATGCCCAAGCCAGTTCAGGACCCCCTTCCCATATGCGTGGGAGGCATGGGAAACCAACTACTCAAGATAGCCGCCAAGCACGCGGATATGATTAACCTGGCATGGAACACGGCATACGATAAGTTCGAGGAGAGGCTGGGCGTGCTCAAGAAGTATTGTGAGCGATACGGCAAGGATTATGGCTCGTTAAGGAAGAGCAGCGGCATCCACCTTGCACTCCAGGGGGCAGAGGCATCAGCGCCTGCCCCATACGAGAAGTATTCAGGTGAAAAGAAGTGGGATTACAGGTCACCCGAGGACGCCGCCGAGTGGCTCAGGGGCTATGTTGACATAGGCATCGACCACTTCGTCATCGTGTTCCCATACGGCACCGAGGCCAGGAGCATTGAAGTATTCATAAATGACGTAGCTCCCCTGATCTAGCCCTTCCCCAAACGATACGGTTATCCCTTCACTCATCCCATTCTTTCCATTCGGTGACCACATGAAGAAACAGGCGATAATCAGTGTGGGCGGCGTCGTAGTCGTGGCCCTCCTCAGCGGCGGCCTACTGTACAGGCTCATGGTCCAGGGGGACAGCCTGGGACAGCTGGGTCTCATCGGCGTGTTCATAGCATCCATGCTGAGCCACCTGACCGTGGTCGCCCGTGACATGTTCATACCCCTGTTCCTCCCACTGGCCTCGGTTTATCAACCCGGGCTGCTAGGGACCTTCGCGGGCACAGGTGCAGCCATCGGTGAGATTACGACTTATTTCCTCGGGTGGGGCGTCGCGGAGTCAATTGCTCCACCCACCGAGGCGGAGGACAGGATAGCCCGCTGGATCAACAAGTACGGGCTGTGGGCTGTGTTGCTAGTGGCCCTGACCCCCCTACCTGATACGCCTATCGTGATATTGGCCGGGTCAAGGAAGCTCCCGTTCGGGAAGCTGGCCGTCGTTGAGGTAATAGGAAAGTCCACCCTCTACTCAGTGGCGGCATTGATGGGTGGCCTGGTCTACGGCGGCCTAGAGGACACCATTGGCACAATGATGGCATCGGGCCTGATGGTTATCGGTTCACTCATCTTCAGCATCGCTGTCACGTGGAAGCCCAGCAGGGACCTCATCTTCGGCTGGCTTGAGCGCCTGGTCCCCCAGATGAGGGAATAGCTCAACATTAAAGATATAGAACGGGCTCATATCCCCTGATACAAGTTGAGGGCAGGTATAAAGGGCACAGGGATGTACGTGCCACCTAAGGTTATAACGAACGATGATCTGGTCGCCATGGGGCTGGACACCAGCGACGAGTGGATACAGTCCAAGACTGGCGTCAAGCTCAGGCACGTCGTAGAGGGCGATGTATGCACGAGCGACCTGGCGGCCGAGGCAGGCAAGGCGGCGTTGGCCGACGCCAAGGTAAAGCCTGCGGACGTCGATATGATTATCCTGGCAACCAGCAGCCCAGACGTGATGCTCAGTAGCACAGCGGCAAGGACACAGGCCAAGCTCGGGTGCCTTGATTCTGGGGCCTTCGACGTAAACAGCGTCTGCACAGGGTTCGTCTACGCCCTTGATATAGGGGCGCGCATGGCGCTGGACCCCCACATGGAGAACGTCCTGGTCATCGGGGCT